>CAJWQG010000025.1 GCA_913045175.1 uncultured Gammaproteobacteria bacterium
CCTGTAATTAGCAGGTTAGACTGGAGAAGTCACCGGCAGAAAAGTGTCGCTTAGAGATAGGGTCAAATGGTTCCACAAGGTCTGACGACGTACAGTCCAAACCCTTTGCTCACTACCAGTAATGTTAATACCTTCTCTATTCCGCCCTACTCATAAATCTTGTATTCTGACGAAGTTTTTCGCAACTGATCACGTCCCCTGATACCATAGAAAAATGTTAACCCTCATCTCTCCAGCAAAAACGCTCGATTTCGAGTCTGAACCGACTACCAATAAAACCACCACACCGGATTTGCTCAATCAATCCAAGCAGCTAGTAACAATAATGCGTGAGCAGTCCCCTCAGGGACTCACAAAACTGATGGGCATCAGCCCAAAGCTAGCACAATTGAATGCACAACGATTTAGTGACTGGAAGCCACCGTTTAACCCAAGTAATGCAAAACAGGCTATTCTGGCATTCAAAGGTGATGTGTACTTGGGGCTCGATGCGGAAACTTACAATGCTCGAGATTTTACGTTTGCACAGAAGAAACTGCGTATCCTATCTGGCCTGTATGGACTTCTGCGGCCGCTGGATCTCATTCAACCCTATCGACTGGAGATGGGGACCCGCCTGGAAAATAAACGGGGCAAGGACTTATACGATTTCTGGGGCGACAGGATAACGCTTAACCTGGTAGATGAGCTCAACCATCACAGAAACAAAGCATTGATAAATCTGGCCTCAAACGAATATTTCAAATCAGTAAATACATCGTTGCTTCCAGCCAGGCTAATAACCCCTGTCTTTAAGGACTATAGTAAGGGAAGCTACAAAGTTCTCAGCTTTTTCGCAAAAAAAGCCCGGGGTGCAATGGCAAGTTTTATCGTTAAAAACCGCATCAGTAAACCAGATGATCTGAAGGACTTCGATACTGACGGCTATAAGTTCAATCCCGACCTCACCATCGAAAATCAATGGGTGTTCACTCGAAAAACCACCTAACCAGGACCGCGATACTCGTCGCTTGACTAGCGTCTGTAGTGGTCAAAATGTAGTATTGACCCATCAATTCAATCAGGTATAGCCATGAAAAAGCTTATCCCGTACTTATTCCTAGTGTTTACCTGCAATCTTTTCGCAGCAGATCAGGAATCAGCTACCAGAACGCTAGTCTGGTCAGATGGCACTCGCTACGTAGGCGGTGTTGTCGATGGCAAGCGAAGTGGAAAAGGGACCATTTTCTGGCAGGCTGGAACACGATTCGTCGGTGAATTCGAAAACGATATGCGTAATGGTCCAGGTACGATGATTATGCCGGACGGAAAGGTCTACTCTGGTGTGTTCAAGGACGATGAACTGATAGATACAATGGTCAAAATCGAAGTAGATATAGAAGACGCGCCCGAAGTAGCTGCAAGCGAAGATGACGAAGCATCGATCGCTGCTACCACCGAAATCGAACCAATAGCCGCTGAGCCTCAGCGTGAGGCCGTGGTTGAGAGTTCAATTGTTGAAGAAACGATTGAAGCAGTCGAAGAAGTTGCAGTCGAAGAAATAATTGAAGAAACATACGAGGAAGAAGTAGTAGAACCGGCGGAAACCATCGCATTGATTCCCCGAGAAGAAATGCCTGATGTGGAAGATGACCCCTACCAGACAGTCACCCGGCTGACTAACCGAGTCAGATCTGAAGTTACTGAAACTGTGGATCTTTGGGGTGCTGCCTGGTCTGAACAAAACGTGCCTCAGTATTTGTCGAATTACTCTGAAGATTTCGCGGTACCGGGAAATCTCAGCAGACGCGGCTGGGAAGCGTTACGCGGCAGCAGATTAATCAGACCAAGCTACATAGATCTTGAAATCGCCTATGGCCGCATCGAACTCATAGCCGACAACACCATCGACGTCTTCTTTCGACAAACCTATCGTTCAAATCTATATCGAGACAAAACCGACAAGAAACTTCGGCTTCAACGTGAAGAACAAGGCTGGAGAATCACCGAGGAATCAAGTCTCTAACGGTTAACCCGGGAAGCATTCATGCCGCCAGTTATACCCGTCCCTGCCGCGACCATTTTGATGTTGAGAGATGGTCCGACCGGGCTCGAAGTGTTTATGGTTGTCCGTCATCATCAAATCGACTTCGCATCAGGTGCACTGGTATTTCCAGGTGGCAAGATCGACCCTGGAGACTACGAGGCGCGCGATTACTGCGCTCACGCTGACAGCATCAACAATGACCACCTCGCACTGCAGGTTGGTGCAATTCGTGAAGCGTTTGAGGAATGCGGTATCTTACTGGCTCGGGACTGGGCAGGTGAACTCATCGAGGGCAAACGTCTGTCTCAATTAGAAAGCCACCGAGACCAACTGAACAATAGCGATATCTCAATCGCGCAATTCCTCCATGATGAGGAACTAATCCTTGCCTGCGACCTTTTACAACCCTTCTCCCATTGGGTCACGCCATCGATGATGCCAAAACGATTCGATACCCACTTCTATCTCGCAGAGGCACCAGAGGACCACGTCGCCGTACACGATGGTCACGAGTCGGTGGACTCCATCTGGATATCACCGACCGACGTGCTCGAGGGGGCAAAAGAAGGCAAATACACCGTCATTCTCCCAACCCGATTGAACGTCAAAATGCTTGGGGAAAGCGAAACTCTAGACCAAGCCATGAGTATGGCAAGGGATCGCACCATCGTTACGGTAGAACCTTGGACCGAAGAGCGGGATGGAGTGAAGTATCTTTGTATACCACCCGAGGCGGGGTATTCGATTTCTGAGGAGAAATTAGAGTTTTGAGTTTTGAAATACTTAAGCTCCATCTAGGCTGTCCGCAGCTGGTCCTCGGGCTTGTTTTTCTCCGCAGCTTGCGACCCTTCCGGTTGCCCTCAATTCCTCCACAAGCCCCTTCGGGTCTTGCTCCCCCATTTCGGCGCTACGCTTCAAGGCTACGAAAAACAAGCCCCAGGCCCAACTGCTTTATGACAGACAGTGGTGCCCTCAATGATAAAACAAGCTTAAGTAAGTACCATTCGGAGCTGACCCCATTAATTTCCACTTAAGTAAGTACCATTAGGTCCTGACCCCACTAATGGAACTGCTTAGCAAGGTATCGGGTGTATGTTTCGAAGCACGTCTTCGCCAGGGATGGCGAAGTTAAGCTTACAGGGATGTATAGGGTTGGCTGGTCGTAAATCCGGCTGCGAAGCGCCACAGGCGCTTCGGTCCGGATTTACCCACCGAAATCATCGAGGAAGATATTCTCTCTTTCGACCCCAAGGTCCTCTAACATCTGAATGACCGCAGCGTTCATCATCGGCGGTCCACACATGTAGTACTCACAGTCCTCGGGTGCAGGGTGAGCCTGAAGGTACTCATCGTAGAGCACATTGTGGATGAACCCGGTAAATCCATCCCAACCTTCAATACCCTGGTCAGAAAGTGCGAGGTGCCACTCGAAATTGTCGTGCTCCTCTGCGAGTTTGTCGAATTCATCAACGTAGAAAAGCTCTCGCTGGTTTCGACCGCCATACCAGAAGGTAATCTTCCGGTCCGTATGAATTCTTAGCAATTGATCGAATATGTGCGCTCGCATCGGTGCCATACCGGCGCCACCACCAATAAATACCATTTCCGAATCAGCTTCCTTGGCAAAAAATTCACCAAAGGGACCAAAAATCGTGACCTTGTCACCCGGCTTTAACGTGAAAAGGTATGAAGACATTTTGCCTGGTGGGAAATCGGTACCCGGCGGAGGTGATGCAACACGGATATTGAATTTCATAACGCCTTTTTCTTCCGGGTAGTTCGCCATGGAATAGGCGCGAATGGTTACCTCATCCGCTTTTGAATCATTATCAAAGACATGGAATTTTTCCCAGTCCGGCTGATATTCATCTTCGATAACCATATCTTTGTAGTGAATATCATAAGGGGGTATCTCAAACTGTACATATCCCCCGGCTCGAAAGTCTACTTCCTCGCCTTCCGGTAGCTTCAGTATCAATTCTTTAATAAACGTGGCGACGTTATGGTTCGAAATAACTTCACATTCCCATCGCTTAACACCAAAGAACTCTGCCGGAACTTCAATCTTCAAATCCTGCTTAACTGCAGTTTGACAACTAAGTCGCCAACCGTTTTTAGCCTCACCACGTGTAAAGTGACCCTCTTCCGTGGAAAGCATCGACCCTCCGCCATCAATCACTCGACAGCGACACTGGGCGCATGTACCACCGCCGCCACAGGCAGATGACAGAAAGATACCAGCCTCGGCAAGGGTGTTTAGTAATTTGCCACCTGCGGGTGCAGTGATGGTTTTTTCCGGGTCGTCATTGATTTCGATGGTGACTTCACCAGTACTAACCAGCTGCTTGCGTGCATAAAGAATGACAAATACCAGCAGCATAATAACGCCAGTAAACATGCCAACGCCTAGAAAAATCTCGTTACTCATAGCCTGGTTATCTTTCCTTCAACTGGTTTCTGGTCATTTGTTCTAAAGAGATATGCCACTAAAGGACATAAACCCGAGAGACATAAGTCCAACCGTGATAAACGTGATACCGAGGCCTCGCAAGCCTTCCGGCACGTCACTGTATTTCATTTTTTCTCGAATTCCCGCGAGCATGACAATGGCAATCGCCCAGCCAACTCCGGAACCGATGCCATATACCAAGCTCTCACCAAAATCATAGTCTCTGTTCACCATAAACAGGCTCGCACCCAGAATGGCACAGTTAACCGTGATTAGAGGTAAGAACACACCTAACGCGTTGTAGAGAGCGGGTACGTATTTGTCCAGAAACATCTCCAATATCTGAACGATCGCAGCGATAACCCCAATGTAGCTAAGGTAACCAAGAAAACTAAGGTCGACCTCCGGTAGCCCGGCCCAGGCCAAAGCACCATCCGCTAGCAGATAATGATAAATAACATTGTTTACGGGCACGGTAATCACAAGAACTACAATGACCGCGATACCGAGACCTAGCGCCGTTTCAATCTTCTTTGAAATGGCAATAAACGTGCACATTCCAAGGAAAAAGGCCAATGCCATGTTCTCAACGAACACCGCTTTGATAAAGAGACTCAGATAATACTCAAACATGGGTTATGCCCTGGATAAGGCGGTGTGACCGCCAATCTCATATTCCGCTTCTTCTATCTGCTCGGTCTTACAGCTTCGAAGCGCCCAGATTAAAAGCCCAATAATAAAAAAGGCACTTGGCGCAAGGAGCATTAATCCCATCGGGTTATACCAGCCACCATTATTAACCAGCGTCAGAACTTCAAATCCAAACAGACTACCTGATCCGAACAACTCGCGAATGGTCGCAACCACCATAAGCACAATGCTGTAACCAAGCCCGTTGCCCACTCCGTCAACGAAGCTGATCACTGGCGGATTCTGCATCGCAAAAGCTTCAGCGCGCCCCATCACAATACAGTTAGTGATAATCAGGCCTACGAACACGGTCAGCTGCTTGCTGGTTTCATAGGCCACCGCACCAAGAATCTGGTCTACCACTATCACCAATGATGCAATGATTGCCATCTGCACAATGATCCGAATGCTACTGGGAATCTGATTTCGAATAAGAGAAATAAACAGATTGGAGAAAGCACAAACAAAGGTGAGTGCAATACACATCACCAGCGCAACACTCATTTGAGTCGTCACCGCGAGTGCGGAGCAGATACCTAATATCTGTAACCCGATTGGATTGTTGTTAAACACCGGGTCAAACAAGATTTCCTTTACGTTAGACATGCTACGTATTTCCTCTCAGTTCTTTGATCACGGGGCCAAAGGCTTGATCCCCGAGCCAATATTCAATCAAATTGCGAACCCCGCGACTTGTCAGCGTTGCGCCGGATAGCCCATCAATCTGATGTTTTGCATTCGCAGAACCAGGTACGACTGCACCCTTGATTACTCTCAGGGCAACATCGCCAGACTCATCGTATACCTCTTTGCCTGGCCACAGGCCTTTCCACCTGGGGTTATCCACTTCACCGCCCAAACCTGCCGTTTCCTGATGCTCATAGAACGTAATACCCGAAACAGTATTACCGTCGGACTCAATCGAAATGAATCCGTATAACGTGGACCACAAGCCATATCCGTGAACCGGCAATACAATTCTATCCAGCTCCCCGTCCTCTTTAAGAAGGTAGACAATGGCGTAGTTAGCTCTACGACTGATAGATGCAATATCTTCCCGGGTCGACAGGGCAACAGACGTTGCCGGATCTTTCGCAGCCTTTCGTTGATCGTAGCGCCCGAAATCAATGCCCGTGTCAGCAACTTCCTGCTCAGACAACATACGCTTGGCCTGGAAATCAACAACGCGTATCTCAAACGACTCAAATAATCCGTCGATTTCGCTTTCTGCGGTGACGCCTTTTTCGAACAATCCAGCGGCAATGAGAATGTTCTTGTTTCTATCTAGCGCCTTGTTCGCTATCCGTTCCGGTTTCAACGAAACAGCCGTACCCGACACGATCACGGAACATACAAAACACACCGATAGCGCGACGATGAGGATATTCTTCATGGAGTCTTTATCGGTGGCCACGAGCTACTCTCCGTTTAATGTTCGCGCGAACCACGGCCCAGTCTATGAGTGGTGCACATAGATTGACAAATAAGATTGCCAGCATGATGCCTTCAGGGAATGCTGGATTGATGACGCGAATGAGCACACACATAACACCAATAAGCGCCCCGAAAATCCACTTGCCAGTATTGGTCATAGACGCTGACACAGGGTCAGTCGCCATATACACCATGCCAAAAGCAAAACCTCCAAGCACCAGATGCCAGTACCAGGGCATGGCAAACACCGGGTTTGTATCAGACCCAACGAGATTGAATATCAGTGACATTCCGACCATGCCAAGAAACACACCCAGCATAATCCGCCAGGAGGCTGTCTTGGTTATAAGAAGAATCGCGCCACCAATGAATATGGCCAGGGTCGAGGTTTCCCCCACCGACCCCTGAATGTTGCCAATAAAGGCGTCCATCCAGGTGACCGCATTGGTCACTCCTTCCATACCAGATATCGCGGCAATACCAAGGGGGGTCGCGCCACTAAATCCGTCGACCGCCGTCCAGACAGCATCACCAGAAATTTCAGCCGGATATGCAAAAAAGAGGAACGCCCGGCCCGTAAGCGCAGGATTAAGAAAGTTCTTACCCGTGCCACCAAAAATTTCTTTACCAATCACTACGCCAAACGAAATTCCCAGCGCCACCTGCCACAAAGGGATGGACGCAGGAACAATCAGGCTGAATAAAATACTGGTAACGAAGAAGCCTTCGTTTATCTCATGACCGCGCTTAATCGAGAAAAGTATTTCCCAGAAGGCCCCGACCGCAAAGGTGACTATATAAATAGGCACATAGAAGACTGCACCGTAAACAACGCAGTGCCACCAACTTTCGGGGTTATATCCAGCAATCAGCTCAACAATAAAACCACGCCATCCCGCAAGCTGTTCAATACCCATTTGCTCCATGGCAATGGTCGCGTGCAGACCAGTAAAATACATGCCTGCAAACATAGGGAAGAATGCGCAGAGCCAGACCGTGCTCATCACGCGCTTCAGATCGACAGCATCGCGCACATGAGATGAGGTGGCGGTCAACTTACCCGGTGTATACAGAATGGTGTCTATCGCCTCATAAACGGCGTACCACCGCTCGTAGCGCCCACCCTTTTCGAACTCAGGCTCGATTCCGTCTAAGAATTTTCTTAATGCCATTGGGTTAGAATCACGCCTCCGCTTCAATACTAGTTAGCATTTCCCTGAGATAGGGGCCGTACTCATACTTTCCTGGACATGCGAAAGTGCACAATGCGATATCGTCTTCATCCAGTTCCAGGCATCCAAGATCGATGCTCGCATCAAAATCATTGACCAACAGCGCTCGTAACAATTGCGTTGGCAAAATATCCAGAGGCATGATCTCTTCAAACGTGCCTAACGGCACCATAGCCCGCTCACTACCACCAGTACTCGTAGTCAATGGAAATCTTTTCTTCGGAAGGAAACTTGAGGCAAACAACCTCGTCAGCGAAAACTTATCGCCGCCTGGCATTATAAATCCGAATAGTTCTCTTTGCGTACCTTCCAGCAGAGCAGAAACCTGATTGTGATATCGACCTAAATGAGAAAATCCAGGATTCGCCGCTCGACCATCGAGCACGCTGCCTGATATCACGCGATTTTCAGCTTCGCTACTCTCGATAAGTTCGCCACTGGTCAAGTCATCCGTGGACGCCCCGGCCCTGGTTCTAATCAAACGCGGACTGGCAACGCTAGGGCCTGCCAATGACACCACTCTATCCAGGTAAAGCCCGCCAGTTTTAAAAAGATGACCAATTGCAATGACGTCCTGATAACCAACAATCCACACCGACTTATCCATAGATACTGGATCAAGAAAATGGATGTGGGTACCCGCGAGCCCTGAAGGGTGGGGTCCGGCAAAATCTTCACGGTGCACTTTGGGATTGTTACTCGCTGGCAAGTCCGCGCCCTTCCCTGCACATAAAAACACCGGACCCGCCGTCAATCGACTTAGCACATCCAAACCGGCCAGGAATTGATCTGATTGCTCGTTGATTACCAGTGCAGGATTAGGTGCATGTGGTCTTGAATCAATCGCTGTGACAAATATGGAATGTGGCACCGCATCTGGCGCAGGCACTTTACTGAATGGCCTGGTGCGAATAGCCGTCCATTGACCAGAATCGATCAGGTTTCGTACAACATCCTCACGCGGGATCGTGTCGAGCGACTCATAACTGGAAAATGTTTCCGCGTCATCTCCATCTAACTCGATAACAATCGACTGAAAGACGCGACGTGCGCCACGATTAATGGCAGATACCGTCCCAGCCCCAGGCGACGTATATTTAACACCGGGTGTTTTTTTATCAGTAAAGAGCAACTGACCGGTGCGCACTCTGTCGCCGACAGAAACTGCCATGGTGGGCTTGAGCCCCGGATAGTCATATCCGACGAGCGCCACTGAATTAACTTGGGGTCCCTGATCAATTGTTTGATCCGGGCTGCCAGAGATGGGCAAATCGAGCCCGCGCTTAGTCCTAATCACCTGTCTGAATTACGCTCAAAAAAAAATGAGAAAAAAATATATGTGTAAACAAAACTGGGCAGCAGGGTGCTGCCCAAGAAAGTCGTGCCAATTATAGAGAGCTAACGATTACTTTTCTACCGCGAGGTGGCGCTTTTTAACTTCGCGATCATCGCCGTGTGCTCAGATTGACTCACCGGCTGGGGTGGAACCATCGGATAAAGCACACCAGCCATCTTTTGCGCAACACGAACGACCTGACAGGTATACCCGAATTCATTGTCATACCAGACATAAAGTACGACGTGATTGCCATCGACGATTGTTGCATGGGAGTCAACAATGCCAGCGTGGCGGTTGCCTATAAAGTCAGTGGAAACCACTTCGTTTGAGACCGTATAGTCAATCTGGCGCTGCATCGCTCCATTTAAAGCAACGTCCCTCAGGTATTCGTTTACCTCTTCCCGCGTCGTGTCACCCTCCAGGGTTAAATGAAGGACTGCCATTGAAACGTTCGGCACCGGTACTCGAATCGAGTTCCCCGTCAGTTTCCCCGCCAGTTCTGGTAGCAGCTTGCCCACCGAACTTGTCGCGTTAGACTCTGTAAGAACCATATTTAGAGGGGCGCTTCTCCCGCGACGCTCCTTCGAATGGATGTTGTCATGCAGATTCTGGTCATCGGTATAGGCATGAATAGTCTCCATATGTCCTTTCTCGATCCCAAAACCATCATTCATACACTTCAGAACCGGGACAATGGCATTCGTGGTACACGATGCAGCCGCGATGATGTCATCTTCCTCATTAATTAGATCTGAGTTCACTCCAGATACAATGTTCTTAACTGAGCCCTTACCTGAAGTGGTTAACAAGACTTTAGCGACGCCTTTAGCCTGCAAATGATTCTGCAAACCCTCCTGATCGCGCCAGACACCCGTACTATCGATAATCATCGCCTTATCGATACCGTATTCCGTATAGTCAATTTGAGTGGGGTCATCCGCATAGATGAAACGAATGACATTACCGTTGCAGATCAGCACACCATTCTCCTGATCCACCCGAATGGTTCCATTGAAGCTTCCATGAATGGAATCCTGTCGCAGCAAACTTGCGCGCCGCTCCAAATCAAGTTCTTTGTCCTTGGGCGGGCGAAGCACAACTGCCTTCTGTACCAGGTTATGACCTCCAGCAGTTTTCTCGACAAGCAAACGCGTAACTAAACGACCTATTCGACCGAACCCGTAAACCACAACATCAGTCGGCTCCTGCGGACCCGTACCATGTACGCCAATAATGTCCCGACATTCATGTTCTACAAACGCCTGCATCCGCTGTTTGTAGTCCTCCGCCGTCGCATCAGGGTGTTCTTCCATAAAGGTCGTAGTCAGCTTGCCAATATCGATGTGCGCGCGCCCGAGGTCCAACTCACACAAAATGGCAAGGATCGGCTGGGTTTCAAACTCGGACATCTCATTGCGTTCAATCTGGCGTACTGCTCGATGCGCCTTCATTAGCTCGATGACCGACAGATTATAAAGAGGGACACCGTAGATATAGATGACCACATTTCTGCGATAAAGTCCGCCGATCAAAGGAATCATAGCCTCAGCAAGCGCCTCACGATCTTTCCAGTCCGCAAATACACTATCTAATCCGGGTTTAGCCACGCAGGAACTCCTCTAGATCTAAGTTGAATATTTCCTAGCAAATATCCTACCCGCTATTATCACAGAGATGTAACCGAAGACCAAACCTGGAACCGGTTTCTGGACTAACGGGGTTTACCTTGGTCGCACTAGCAACACGGATCGATTCTGGTCGATGCGAAAATCATAGTGACGCAGGAAATTCATACCAAGAAGCCCATCCACGCCGGACGGCATCTCAAGGGGAAGCGCGCCCACGGCAATGGCGGATATGGTCGCCTGCCCCAGGGACAATTCATCGAGCGTAACCACGGGCGCCTCTATCACGTCATTGGCTGTCGAGAATAACTCCCGTGGTTTCCCATTCAGGTTGTAACCAAGCGCCTGAATCACCTCATCATCAATCACTGTCATGGCCGCACCGGTGTCAATTAACAATCGCACTTCTCGCCCACGATCCAGATAAGCATCAATAACAAACTGGTTACCGGTTTTTGACAACGCCACTTCTTCAAGGTCGTCGTTCATCTGAACGTTGTTGGTCTCCACCTGTGCGATTAACTCGCGTGCCTGAACCCCAACAAATCCATGCACATTTTGAATTTGCGAAAGCGGCACCATAGCGCCGTCGTAGTTTCCCATCTGTATTCGAAGCATCCCGAGCTTAAGAAAGTATCTTGCTCGCTCTGGCATCGCATACGTAATTCCCTCGTATAGTTGATCCAGCGCCTCGAAACGCTTCAAAAATACCAACTCCGATGCGAAGGACTCAGTTACCGAGTCGAGTAACTGGTCCACCATTTCATTTTCTTCAATGCCAGATGCCAACAGGTCTGCTGCTTCAATCCATGTTAATGCAGACTCAAACTGACCAGCAGAGTGCAGCACCTCGATTACTGAAGTATGTAATCTCAACTGAGCACCATAGGCTGCGGAAAATGCTTCAACAAGAGCAGTCACCCGCCTGGTACGCTCATCGGAATTGTCTTTGTCCTGCGCGATAAGCCGGTGAATAAAGTCAACATTGCCCTCGCTTAATTCAACCACGCGCTCCATATCGTGCGCGATATAGTGAGCAAACGTCGACGGTGTATCACTGACTTCGTAGTTTAAAGGCGGCGGTCTCGATGTGTCCCTGGCAAGATACCAACCCGCGAACAAGCCCAACGCAAACACGCAGATAAGTGTAATGGTCAAGGTGTATCGCATTACTCGTGTTGACCCCCAAAATTCAATCCACCCTACCCCTTGAGATATGCAGACAGGGGAGTAACCTTCTCACCCTTTCTTCAACTGAGTACCCCAATGGGCGTTTTGTCCGTCGACAATAGCATGATTCCCCATCAGGCTGCTGATCGCCGAGACTGGCGAAATCTGCCCGGTTCTGCGGCCTCGCTGTCTATTGCCGCCGCACTGAAAGCCAGACCAGGCATATGTCTTGTCATCACTCAGGATTCAGTCACCGCAGAACAGACTCGCAACGAAGTCGAGTTTTTTGTCCCGGGAATCCCGGTTCACGCGTTCCCTGATTGGGAAACGCTTATCTACGACAGCTTCTCACCTCATCAGGACATCATTTCAGATCGTCTGCGGATATTAAACGAATTGCCCACCCTAGATTCCGGCGTCGTTATAGTTCCAGCTAATACCGTAATGCAAAGACTCGCACCACCGCAATTCATTCTGGGTAGCAGTCTCATGCTTTCAGTCGGCCAGAAGCTCGACTTCGTGCAGATGCGCCGCAAACTGGAAGCAGCCGCCTATCGGTGCGTAGACAACGTATTCGACCATGGCGAGTTCGCAGTTCGAGGCTCCATTATGGACATTTTTCCGATGGGCACAGATACGCCTTATCGAATTGATCTGTTCGACGATGAAATCGAATCCTTAAGGACGTTCGAACCTGAGACGCAACGCTCAATTGATAAAGTGACCGCGGTGGAACTACTACCAGCTCGTGAGTTTCCGTTAACCAATGAAGCGATAAACCGATTCCAGGATCAATGGCACGAACGACTCTCCAGCCATCGAGACTCTCCAATCTATCAAGACGTGAGTGCTGGCATGTCACCTGCCGGCATCGAATATTACCTACCACTTTTCTTTGATGAAGTTGCATCACTATTTGACTACCTGCCACAAGATACGCTCGTATTCACCACCAATATCGAGACGACCTTACGCCATAACTGGGACCAGGCCTCCTCGCGCTATGAGAATCTCAGGCACGACATACTCAAGCCGATTCTTCCTCCAACAGATATCCTGTTATCTCCAGACGATCTATTCTCATTAATCAAACGCTATCCACGAATCGAGCTCCATCAGGACGATACAGGTAGAGGTCGACACTTTCCGTTCGCAACGATGCCTGAAGTGACCGTCAACGAGCGCGCTCATCGACCGCTGACCGCACTAGAGAATTTTCTGGCAAACAAGACCAGTCGACTGCTGATAACAACCGAGTCTCAGGGTCGACGTGAGATTGTTGACGAGTTATTGCAGCGCAACCATCTACACGCGTCCGTGGTTCAAGACTGGCAATCCTTCCTTGGCAGCGATCAGAGCTTTTGTCTTTGTGTAGCAGATCTCGAACGAGGATTCGCTGAGCCGGAATCAGACCTTGTTCTTATCACCGAGCAACAACTGTTTGGTGAGCGGATACTGCAAAAACGTCGCCGGGAACGAGAACGGGACAACGCTGCCGACATTGTTATCAAGAGCCTCACCGAATTGCGCATTGGCGCACCCGTGGTTCACATTGATCATGGTGTGGGTCGCTATCTGGGTCTACAGACACTATCTATCGATGATCAAGATACCGAGTTTCTTTGCCTTGGTTACCAGGAAGAAGCCAAACTGTACGTCCCCGTCGCGTCCCTGCACCTAATCTCTCGCTATACCGGGTCTGAAGAAGGTAATGCTCCACTACACCGGCTTGGCGGTGACGTTTGGCAAAAAGCGAAGCGAAAGGCTGCTGAACAGATCCATGATGTTGCCGCGGAATTGCTAAACATCTACGCCCGTCGTGCCGCCAAGAAAGGTTTCGCCTACGCACTGCCTGATGAATCCTATCAACACTTTGCTTCCACCTTCCCTTTTGAAGAGACACCGGACCAGGAACTTGCCATCAGCAACGTAATCGCTGATATGACGGATGAAAAGGCAATGGACCGGCTTATCTGCGGCGATGTTGGTTTCGGTAAAACCGAAGTGGCAATGCGAGCCGCTTTTGTCGCGGTTCAAGCCGGCAAACAGGTCGCTGTCCTCGTTCCGACTACCCTGCTCGCACAACAGCATCACGATACGTTCAAGGACAGGTTCGCGGAATGGCCGGTCAACGTTGATTCAATATCTCGGTTTCGCACAAAGAAGGAACAGCAGGACATCATCCAGCGGATGAAAACCGGCAAGATAGATATCGTTATCGGAACCCATGCGCTCATCCAGGACGACGTGGAATTCGACAACCTGGGACTACTTATTATTGATGAAGAGCATCGATTCGGTGTACGCCAGAAAGAAAAATTAAAATCGTTGCGTGCTGAAGTAGATATTCTCACCATGACCGCAACGCCTATCCCTCGCACGCTCAACATGGCGATATCGAATATGCGAGACCTAACGATTATTGCAACCCCGCCAGCGCGGCGCCTGTCGATTAAGACCTTCGTCCGACAACACAATGAGGGCTTGATCAAAGAAGCAATTCAGCGTGAGCTACAGCGCGGAGGACAGGTGTATTACCTTCACAACGAGGTAAAAACCATCGAGCAGACTGCTGACAAATTGCAGCAATTGATTCCCGAAGCGAGGCTTGCCATCGGACACGGGCAGATGCGGGAGCGCGAACTAGAGCAGGTCATGTCCAACTTCTATCATAAGAAAGCCAACGTGCTGGTATGCACAACCATCATTGAAACTGGCATAGACATCCCCAACGCCAACACCATCATCATGGACCGCGCCGATAAATTCGGATTGGCGCAGATACACCAGTTGCGAGGTCGTGTCGGCAGATCTCATCATCAGGCCTACGCGTATCTTTTGACACCGCATCCAAACGTAATGACACCAGATGCAAAAAAACGATTGGAGGCTATCTCGGAAGCAGAGGATCTGGGTGCAGGATTTATTCTGGCGACCCATGACCTCGAAATTCGAGGTGCCGGGGAATTGCTCGGCGATGATCAGACCGGAAACATGCAAACCATTGGTTATTCACTCTATATGGAGATGCTGGATCAGGCCGTTAAAGCCATTCAGGACGGCAAAACGCCCAATCTCGATCGTCCGTTGCACGATGGCACTGAAATTAACCTTCGTGTGCCAGCGCTCATTCCTGACGACTACCTGCCCGATGTACACGCCCGATTGGTACTCTACAAGCGCATCGCTAACGCCGAGTCAGAGGACCAGCTACGGGAACTTCAAGTAGAAATGATAGATCGGTTTGGCCTTCTTCCCGACGCGACAAAGAATCTCTTTCGCGTAACACTAATAAAGCTTCAGTCAGATCATCTCGGTATCAAGAAAATTGACGCAGGTGTTGAAAATGGCAGAGTTGAATTTCAACAGGATGCGTTGATCGATCCTGGCACAATCGTTGACCTTGTACAATCTGAACCACACCGATATAAATTAACAACCGCAAACCAACTCAGTTTCCATGAATCCATGGAAGAGCCTGAAACCCGTTTTACCAAGGTAGAACGTTTACTGGACCGTTTGGAGAAAAAGAGAATTGCTATTGCAAGCTAGTCATCGAGTTTTCCTTACCTGTGCTGCCCTTGCATATCACCTCACCGCGCAGGCCATCGCCGAGGGCGAATTACCAGAACAGGATTACAGCGACTGGTATCAGGTCGAGATCGTGGTATTCAAGCCACGCAACAAACAGGCCAACGATGAAATCTGGCCGCTAACTTCACTTGGCTATCCAAAAAATATGGTCGCTGTAGGGGCCATAGAGGTTAAGCCAGATTCAATCCATCAGCTCAGACAACTCATCGAATTTGAAAAAATGCTTCCCGGTGAACCAGAGATTATGGACGCCGCTCTCGTCTCCTTCTTATTCGAAAAATCGAGCAGGCAACAACGAAATCAACAACTGCTTCAGGAAGAACTTCAGGACGAAATCCTGCTCGATACACAGGTGGAAGGTCCAGAGGAAGATGAGATCACTAGTCCCATCGACCACAGCCAGCTTCAGACAATACTCACAGCACCAAGACCTGAAGCATTCCGTGAACTCTCTACCGAGCATTTCAACCTGACCAAGATCTCCGGGAGCCTACGACGATCCTCCCGATTCGACTTGCTTACACATCAGGCCTGGCTTCAACCCATGGTTGGTGAGAGCACGCCCATTCTTGTACAGACAGGCAAACGCTATGATCACTTTTTTGAAGTAGATGGCACACTGACGTTTAGCCGTAGTCGCTATCTGCACGTTGACACTGATCTTTGGTACACAGAATTCACGCCCAGATACAACCAACAACAGCAATTGCGACTTAACGATTTGGGAATCGATGCAGCAACGAGAGAGGCTTACCCAGAACTCGTCACACAAGCTAGGGAACAGAACACCCATGTGCCGCTACATTCCTATCGTATGCTTCAATCACGCAGAATGCGAAGCAACGAGACGCACTATCTGGATCACCCCTTCTTTGGCGTCGTCATCAAGATCGTTCGGTTTTCCATGTCAAACCAGTGAACGAAACACCTCTCTCACACATTGCATACCTTCTTCAAGTGCTGCACCTATTTCATCAAGTGCCACCGGGGCATCGTTAAAACCAGCACCCTGATTGACCACAACACAAAGACTGGCGTAGGGGATTTCTCGTTCCCTCGCGAGTGCCGCCTCCGGCATAGCGGTCATACCTACGATGTCACATCCGTCCCTGCGCAATCGCTCAATCTCAGCTGCGGTCTCCAAGCGAGGACCCTGCGTGCACCCGTACACGCCTTTGTGCGTGGCATTTCCCACGGACCCCGTCGCGGCGATCAGTTGATCGCGTAACGCCTGGTCAAATGGATAGGTGAAATCGATATGCTGGATCTCACCCTGAAAAAAAGTGTGTTCACGACCACTGGTGTAATCAATGATCTGATCCGGGATAACGAGACTCGGGACATCGAGGGAAGCATCGACACCACCAACCGCGTTAACGGCGATAATGCTATCTGCTCCGATATCTGAAAGCGCCTGAATATTCGCGCGATAGTTGATTCTGTGTGGGGGTTGTCTGGGTGGATGCCCGTGACGAGGAACAAAAGCCATCGTTTCGCCGCGAAATGTACCTCGTTCAAGATATGCATCCCCGAACGAGGTCTTAACAACGTTACCGGTAATGTCAGTCAGATCGTCAAACTCAGCGAAACCAGTTCCGCCAATTACTGCTTTCACCGGTTGCTACTTCTTCACGCTCGCTTTTTTAATGTATCGAGCATCCCAGGTGCCATCATCTTTGACGAAGAGATTCTCTTCGTTACGCAAACCCAGTAAAGCAACCGGCACAATGGACTCACCCGCCTGGGCAGAAACGATCGGGTACTCTTTGGCCGCTTCGGTGAATTCAACACCTGCAAGAATGACCGAATTGGTATTTTTAGCAAAGCTAAAATCACTACCTCCCGGCTTGATCTTGATGTCTTTGTGCGTCACCTTGTTGAGGGCAACAGGATTCTCGTAGAAAAGTAAATTCGCCATGTATATTTGTCCGATCCAACCAGTTACGGGGGCTCTAGTCTATCCTATTCGTAATGGGTGCACACAAGTAGTGTGGGCGCCGCCCGGTGTATTTTTACTACCGCCCGTCAGAAGCATGTATCAATTGAGCGCTCTAATCTCCGGCAGATTTCGCCAGTAGCCTTCGATATCCATACCATATCCAAATACGTATTCATCCGCGCATTGCAAACCAACAAAATCGGGTTTGAATCCATCGATTTTTCGATCATGCATCTTGTCGACCAGTGCGACGCAAACCACATCAGCTGCGCCACTATTCTTAAACTCAGAGACAATCACAGATAGCGTATTTCCTTCATCATAAATGTCGTCAATCAACAGTACATTCTTCCCGGTCAGATTCGTTTCAGGATACACAACCCACTCCAAGGCTCCCGCGGAGGTTGTATCTCGATATCTGGTAACCCGAACAAAATCCTGCTTCAGTTTTACCGATAGCCGTTGCAGCAATTCACCAGCGAATATAAGCCCGCCATGCATCACGCAAATGGCAATCCACTCCCGCCCGGCGCATCGCTCACCAAGCTTTTTGGCTAACTCATTAACTGCGTGTGAAATTGCTTCCCGCGAATGAACGACACGAGAATCCGGCAAATCGGCCATTACGCCTCCGGCTCGGGTCCTATCAGATGAACGGTAGAAGTCGGGAACGCCATCTCTGCGTCATGACTTTCGATAATGTCGACGATCTGTAGCAGCACCTTCTCTTTAATGTGATGAAAATCAATCCAATCAGTGGTTTTGGTGAAGGTGTATACAAAAAAATCGCAACTGGAGGGTGCGAAGGCATTGAAGTTAACGATGAGTGTTTTGTCCTGCGCTATATCCGGATGATTCCGCAGCATCTCGCGAACTTCATCAACAATGGTTCCCATTTTCCCAACATCGTCATAACGAATACCAATGGTTTCATCGATGCGCCGGTTCAACATTCGCGACGGATTCTCCAGCGCAATATTGGCAAAAACCAGATTAGGAATATAAAGGGGCCGCTGATCGAAGGTCCGGATCTGGGTTAACCGCCAGCCGATATTGACCACAGTACCTTCTATCTCTCTGTCGGGGCTGCGAATCCAGTCGCCAACATTAAACGGGCGATCCAGATAAATCATCAGGCCACCAAAAAAATTAGCCAACAGATCACGCGCTGCGAAACCAACTGCGATACCACCGATGCCACCAAAAGCAAGAATGCCAGATATGCTAACGCCCAGAGTCTGCAGGACGACGAGCGTCAGCGTGAGCAACACCGACACACGTGCCAGTTTCCCAATCGCCGTTGCCGTCGTTACGTCTGCACCGCGTTGAACGAAGTTTGATTCGACCTCCCGCACTAAACGGGTAAGGAAAAGCGCCAGTAGCCCTACGACCGCCACATAGCGCGCCGGATCGATGATTGCTGCAAGTCCTGTATCAGTCTCTGCCGCGATGATCTCGGCTGCCCACGCAATCCCAATCACCCAGATAAGCCAACCGGCAGGTTTTCGCGCCGAACGGAAAAACGCGTCATCCCACACGTTCGCCGTACCTTGCACTTTTTCTTCCAGGTGAATAAACATTCGCCGGGCAAAATAGTTGAGCAACAGCGTTGCAAACACTATCAAGAACACCAGGATCACCGTCGGGTCAGTGGCCCAGCTCAGGAGTTCGGTTGAGTAATTTGTTTCCATAGGCCTTGAAACCGTACACGCTCAAATGTGAACGGCCAAAGAATACCTATTTAGATAGGTTTTGTCCTCAGTGTCTCAGTATCCCGACGCCAAGCCCTTCAAATGCGAAAGCCTTGTCACGAAGATCGACCTCAATGGGCGAATAGTCTTTATTCTCCGGCATCAACGTCACCTGATTTCGGCTACGCCCTTTACGCAGACGCTTAACCGTAACTTCATCTTCAATGCGGGCAACAACCAGATCGCCGTTGTTGACCTCGGCGGTACGATGTACGGCGAGTAAATCACCATCCAATATGCCACCCTCGATCATGCTGTCACCTCTCACCGTCAGGAGATAATCAGCTGATGGGCGAAAGAAGTTCGCAGGGATTTCGCAGTATTCTTCGATATGCTCTTCCGCAAGAATCGGGCTACCCGCTGCAACGCGGCCGATAATAGGGATGCCCTCGGATTCAGGTAGTTTAATACCCCGTGAGGTACCAGGGATCATTTCGATCGCGCCCTTTCGCGCCAATGCTTTCAAATGCTCTTCTGATGCGTTGGCACTCTTGAATCCCAGCTTATTCGCGATATCAGCCCGGGTGGGTGGGTATCCGGTATCATCGATATAGCTTTTGATAAAGTCCAAAACCTCAGTTTGCCTGGCGGTCAGCTTATTCATTTCATTCCTCGTTTACCGTTTACCGTTTACCGATCGTCGCTTATCGGTCGTCGCTTATCGGTCGTCGCTTATCGGATATACTGTTTTTTTATACAGTAACTGGAATTATATACAGGAAAACGTTGATGGCAAGATGTTTTTTAAAAGGCGAGCGAGATTTCGCTCACTTGGATGCTTTCTTTCGACTCTCTTTTTGACTTTCTACCCACTTCCCGTCGACGTAGTCAGCACGCCATCCGGAAGGCTTTCCTTTGTCATTTTCAGTCATCACAAAGTGTTCTTTCGTTTTTCTGGCGAACTTAACCAGAGATCGTCGACCTTCGGGATCTTTCGCCGGGGCCTGGGCAATAAACAAATATTTTGGATCAATCTCGTTCTGATGAGGAATCAACTCATCGACATAGGGAGCTCGGGTTTCCCGGTTCTTCGGAAACTGACTTGCCGCAAGGAAAATGCCCGCTGCTCCATCCCTGAGCACATAGGTGTCGTCAACTTTTACGCACTGCAGTTCCGGCATTGGCACCGGATCCATCTTGGGTGGCGCGGCCTCGCCGTTGCGCAGCAACTTACGGGTATTTTTGCAGTCCTCGTTACTACAACCGAAATACTTGCCAAAACGACCAGACTTCAGCTGCATCTCTGCGCCACATTTATCGCACTCGATCACAGGACCCTCATAACCCTTAATCTTGAATTGGCCAGCTTCCACCTCGAATCCAGGGCAATCAGGATTATTTCCACACAAGTGCAGCTTACGCCCCTCGTCAATCAAATAGCTGTCCATTGCGGTTTCGCAGGTCGGACACCGGCGTTTCGCTATCAGCAACTTCGCCTCGCCCTCGTCATCGCTTTCGACGTTAACAACTTCGTCTCCGGAAATCAGATTCATGGTGGACTTACACCGCTCCTTGGGTTTCAGCGCGTAGCCGGAACAACCAAGGAATACGCCAGTGCTTGCCGTTCGCACCTGCATCTGTCGTCCACATTTCGGACATTCGATATCCGTCATTGAGGGCTCGTTGGTCCGCATCCCTGACTCGCCAGTGGCCTTGTCGAGTTTCTTCTCAAAATCGTCGTAGAATTCGTCCAGCAGGTTCTTCCATTCGACGTTACCGTCGGACACCTTGTCCAGTGACTCCTCCAACTGCGCGGTGAATCCGTAGTCGAGCAGATTGTCGAAGTTCTCGTTCAAACGATCGGTCACCAACTCACCAATCTTTTCAGCATAGAAACGCTTGTTATTGAGCGTTACATAGCCACGATCCTGAATAGTCGTGATAATCGACGCATAGGTCGAAGGCCGCCCGATACCTCTTTTTTCCAATTCTCTTACCAGACTGGCTTCACCGAAACGCGGACGGGGTTTAGTAAAGTGTTGCACCGGATCGAGTTTCACCAGTTTGAGTTTCTGGCCGGTGGCGTAATCAGGCAAGGGGACCTCGTCCTCTTTCCGACCCGCTGGCGGTTGAACACGGGTGTACCCGTCAAAACGCAAAATGCGTCCACGAACGCGCAATTCCATATCCGCCGCATCAACCAGGACAGTCGTACTCGTGTATTCAGCATCGGGCATCTGGCACGCGATAAACTGTCGCCAGATCAGTTCATAGAGACGCTCGGCATCACGGTCGAGACCCCGAATCGCTGTCGACTTCACGCTAACATCTGAAGGTCGAATCGCTTCGTGGGCTTCCTGAGCACCCTCCTTGCTGGAATACAGCCTGGCTGCCTCCGGGACGTATTTGTCACCATAGTCCTCGAGAATCAATCCCCGGCAGGCGTCCACAGCTTCCGCAGACAGATTGGTTGAGTCGGTTCGCATATAGGTGATATACCCGGCCTCGTAAAGTCTTTGAGCCAGCATCATGGTCTTCTTAACCCCGAACCCAAGGCGAGTGCTGGCGCCCTGCTGCAGCGTAGAAGTGATGTATGGCGCAGTGGGTTTCGTCCTGGTGGGTCGGTCTTCTCGGCTCTTAACGGTAAATTCAGCATCATCCAGCGTGGATAGCGACTTGTCGGTCTGCTCTTTGCTGTTCGGCCGATAGTTCTTTCCACCTTTCTTTACAACCTGAAACCTGACAGCACTATCGTCTTCTGTGGACTTAAGGTCTTCAGACAAATCGGCAAATACTTCCCAATACTCCTCTGGGACAAACGCGCGTATTTCTCTTTCCCGCTCGACAATCAGCTTCACAGCGACCGACTGTACTCTGCCCGCAGACAGTCCACGAGCAACCTTTGCCCAAAGCAGGGGGGACACCATAAATCCAACCACGCGATCCAGGAATCGACGCGCCTGCTGTGCATTGACCATGTGCACATCAATGTCACCGGGAGTTTCGAACGCCTCTTGTATCGCCTTCTTGGTTATCTCGTTGAACACCACCCGACGGAACCGGCTGTCGTCTCCACCAATCGCCTCACGCAAGTGCCACGCAATCGCCTCTCCTTCTCGGTCCAAATCCGTAGCCAGATATATTTCATCAGCATTTTTAGCAAGCCGGCGTAGTTCCGAGACAACCTTTTCTTTACCTGGAAGTATTTCATACTCTGCAGACCATTCATGGTCTGGGTCGACGCCCATGCGTGCAATGAGTTGTTTGTGTGCTTTTTCTTTTTTATAGGCCGCCTTTTTCTCAGGCGCCATCTTTCGTGTCTTCGCGGCTTCCTTTGCGCGCGCCTTGGGGTCACTGTTAGCGCCCTTGCCACTTGTGGGCAAATCCCGAATGTGCCCTACACTGGATTTCACAATATAGTCGTCCCCAAGATAACGATTAATCGTCCTGGCTTTCGCCGGCGACTCTACAATGACAAGTGATTTACCCATAGCTGTTCTAAATTTGTTTCCTTTTTTGCTTTATCTGCTACCTAACCAGCAGGTTCGGCTGGCGACATATATAAGGTCAATTCGCAACAAGGTCAAGAAGTGATCCCTTTTTTACTTACGCGCACTTCAAGGGTATTTGTCAACACTCTTTTTCATAAACGGTTACAAAAGGTCGTCGCCGCCGTCCGCACCATCTTCAAAATCATCGTCCACTTTAACCTCAGGACGGCGAGCACAACCATCGAGAAAAGTCGCTATTTGCTGTACGCCGTCGACATCACCTCGCTCGTGCCAATAGACAGAAATAATTCGATTATTCTCGTCGACGCGCACAACATCATCTGGCATCGAAACGATTTCAGCGACGATGAAATCAGTCAATTCCTTTGACATATCATTGGGCTTGTTTGGATCCCAGCACCAGGTGCCAGGCAAATCATCACCCTCACTTGCGACACGACGCTCTATAGTCCAGTTCACAAGCGGGATCTTTCTCCAGCTTTGCGGCATCTTACGCGCCACCCGATATGCCGTGACTGAAAGATTAGGCTCCAGCTGCTTTCCGGTAGAAGAGAGATACTTTTCCTGTTTGGGTATGGGATCAGTGATACTGGTAATTTCGACATTGACGCCTAGTCCCATCGCCTGTCTTCGCATTGCCATCTGCTGCTTCTGGCGCGCGGACGGGAGTACTGCAACGATCGGAGCGATGATCAGCAACAGTACCGTACCAATAATGATGTAAACCATTCTCAAAAGGACCCATAGCTTTCAAAAACCATTATGCGGCTTTTTACAAGCGCTACCTAAAAAAAGTCTATTGAAAATCGATTTGAACCGTGTAAATTTCGCAAACATACACAGTTGCAAAAGCAATGGGACAAGCAAATGGACGAATACAGCCACATCTTGGTAGCCGTTGATCTAACCGAAGAGTCCAGGCCGGTAGCAACAAAGGCATGCGCACTACAAAGGGCTTATTCTGCGACGCTCAGTTGCGTGCATGTTATTGAACCCCTGAGTCTCGCCTATGGCGGAGACATCCCGATGGACCTGTCGACTATTCAGGAACAGATACAGGAAACCGCGAAAGCTCACCTTTCTGAATTCGCTTCGACCCTGGATATACCAGCAGATAACCAACACCTGATCTTCGGCCGTCCCGAAACTGAGATTGATACCCTGGCCAATCAAATTGGTGCCGATCTCATTGTTGTAGGCAGCCATGGTAGACATGGTATTGCACTGCTACTTGGGTCCACTGCAAACGGCGTACTCCATGGCGCCCCCTGCGATGTCCTGGCCGTTCGCGTAGGAACATAATTTACCCTGCACACCGCATTTCGTACTCTTGCGGCCAACACATAAGCCCAGGCGATTGCGTGAAGAAAATATGTTTTGGCATGATTGGTCTGCTCAGCGTAATCACGCTGGCATCCACAGCTCGCGCCGAATTCTCACGTGGCCACGATTACCAGCCCTCGGCAAGTTTATCTCGGTACGATCAACGTAAACTCTATCAGGATGCGATCTACTTCATCACCTCCGGGCAACGTAATCGTTATCTGAAAGTGAAAGATCGACTACGTAGCTATCCACTTTTCCCCTACCTGCAATACACCGATATGGCGTATCGCATTTCCAGGCAATCCTCCGAAGACATCGCCCAGTTTGCAGACCAATACCAGGACACGCCGCTGGCAAACGCGTTGGTACAGCACTATCTGCACAACCAGGGCAAACGGCAAAGATGGGAAAATTTTTTGAAATTCTACTCGCCGGAAGTATCCAGCAAACGTAACGCCTGTTATTACGCATATGCGCTCGCTAGAACGGGCAACCTCGAGCAGGCCATAGAAGAAGCGCGCAAACTATGGCTAGTGGAGTATTCCCAGCCTGATGAATGTGATCCCATTTTTAAACTATGGCGGGATAACGGTTACCTCGATGCAGACACTGCCTGGCAGCGATACCTCATCAGTATCAAGGCGAATAAAATCACGCTTGCAAACTATCTCGTTAGATTTCTAGCGCACGACGACCGGTCTTTTGCCAGCAACCTGAAACAGTTACATACCAGACCCTCCCACATTGAGCGAACCAGTCGTTACCGCCTGCAACACCCACGTAATCGTCAGGTCATTCTCCATGGTCTTACCCGCCTTGCACGTAGCAAGCCAGATGTTGCCTTCGACCTGCTGCAAGAATATCAGCAGCAACATACATTCGAACCTGAAGCGCTAACCTCAACCTACGTCAGTATCGGCAAGCGTTTCGCATCCCGGGGTGACCCCGACGGTCGCACTGAAAGGTTGCCCGTTGATTTGCGCGCCCACCCAGACCTGCTTGAATCACTATTAAGACTCGCCTTACGGCAACTGGATTTCTCTCAGGTGTTAGTACTTATCCATCTATTGCCCCAGGATCTACAGGATCACCCGCGATGGCAGTTCTGGAAAGCACGAGTGCTCGCGGATTCCAGTGACCCCGCAGATCGGGAAATGTCCCAGGGAATCTATGAGCAATTAACGAAAGAACGAACTTTTCACGGATTCCTATCTGCTGACGCCCTGGATAAACCGTACAACTTTGTCGATGAACCAACGCCGGTCACGAACGAGGAAATCATGGCGCTGGAAGAAACGCCGGGCATCCAGCGAGCCCTTGAGCTTTTCTCTTTGGGTGAGCGAAGTCGTGCGCGGCGCGAGTGGTACTTCACGACACAGGAGTTTTCCAACAAAGAACGCGCGATTGCCGCCAGAGTTGCGGTTCGATGGGGTTGGTACAAACCTGCCATACAGTCACTCATTGAAGCCGCCGCATGGAATGACCTCGACTTCAGGTTCCCCATTGCATACCGGGAAACTTTTATTCATCAAGCGCGCACCTCAGACATCCCGGTCAACTGGAGTCTTGCGATTGCGAGGCAAGAGAGCGCATTTATGCCAGACGCAAAGTCTTCTTCCGGCGCACTGGGCGTCATGCAACTCATGCCGGCGACTGCAAAACTTACTGCCGAGTGGACAGGAATGAAGTACAAATCTTCATCGGAACTGACTAACCCTGCGGTGAACATCAGACTGGGATCTCAGTATCTTGGCCAGATGCTCCGACGTTTTAACAATAATCGTATACTGGCCTCAGCCGCTTACAATGCCGGTCCTGGACGAGTCGACCGATGGATAAACAGCGAGATCCCTTTTGATGTGTGGATTGAAACAATTCCGTTCATCGAAACCCGAAACTATGTGCAGAACGTTCTGATATTCGCTGCTATCTACAGCAAAAAGATGTCGCTAGCCCAACCCATGATCTACGCACATGAGTACAGGGATTTTTCCGACACGAGGATTACAGCAACTCAGACGTCAAGTCCCAACCCCCTGTAATGCTTATAGATATAGGCGCCAACCTCACCCACGACTCGTTCGACGATGACCGTGACGACGTACTCAATCGCGCCGTCGATGCCGGTGTTTCACGATTGATCGTTACGGGGGCAACCCTGGAAGGCAGCGCTCAGGCGGCAGATCTGGCATCTAGGCATCCACATCTGTTCGCAACCGCGGGTATTCACCCTCATCACGCAGAAGAAACAACACCGGAAGCGTTGGCACAAATTACCGAGTTCGCGGGCCATCCAGACGTGAAAGCAATTGGAGAGACAGGACTCGACTTCTTCCGCAATTTCTCGGAGAAAGATGATCAGGTTACTTCCTTCGAGGCCCACATCGAGATAGCAATCGCAACCGGACTGCCCATGTTCCTGCACGAACGGGACGCACACCCGACTTTCGCGGAGGTCTTACAGCCCTATCGAGACCAGATATCAAACGTCGTGGTGCACTGCTTTACCGGCGAGCGAGAAGCACTGCATGCCTACCTCGACCTCGATTGTCACATCGGCATCACTGGATGGATCTGCGACGAGCGTCGCGGTACCCATCTCATACCACTGGTCAAAGACATCCCGTTAAGCAGGCTGATGATTGAAACTGACGCTCCTTATCTCTTGCCACGCAACATCAAACCCAAGCCAAAGTCTCGTCGTAATGAACCGCACTATCTCACCGTAGTATGTCAGGCAGTGGCCGATGCGGCGGGTTTAGATTTTGAGACGCTGGCAGAACAGACAACCAGGAATGCAGAAGTATTCTTTGGACTACCCACGCCACCATGAACGTCACGTTGTTTACCACCCTCGGATGCCACCTGTGTGATGAGGCGCTGCATATGCTGCAGGAACTCCAGGCGACGGGAAAGGACATGGATATTGTGGAAGCGGAGATCGCTGATTCAGATACCTTAAGAGAAAAGTACGGTATTCGAATCCCGGTTGTTCGCGTATCTGAGGATGAAATCGGCTGGCCCTTCAGCATTGACGAACTAAAAGATTTCCTTAGTTCGCACAAATGAAACCTCGTATCTCTTACACCACAAGAACCTATCTCTGCTAATCAACGGCCCGCGCTTTTACTAGTCTTTACCCATGAGCCAATGGGTATACATAGTCACCAATCAGCACAACATGACCCTGTACGTGGGAATCACAAACGATCCCATTCAGTGTCTGGAACAGCACAAGCTGGGCGCTGTTTTTCCATACGGACCGGACAAGATGGTTTTCCTGGAGGAGAGACAAGATCCGATCGCAGCGATCGAACGAGAAAAGCAACTAAACCGAATGAGTCGTCTCGAAAAGGAAGTGCTGATCAATCAGCAGAACCCAAACTGGTTGAGTATTCCGCTTCTGCCAGTGCATTAAGTATGGAACAGTGCTCCGCCGTTTCATTACCACCCACACACGCTTCGGTTATTGTGGTGAGCGCACTCTTCATCTGATTGAGTTCTTCAATACGCTCCTCAATGTCGAGCAGTTTCAGCTCGGCGAGTTCCTTTACCTCGCCACAGGTGGCCTTCGACTCCACCTGCAGGGAAAGTAACTCAGCCACTTCCTTCAAGGTAAAACCCATGCGACGAGCCCGCACGATAAATCGAACTCGATCAACATCATTCCGGGTAAACAATCTGTAACCCGCCTCACTGCGTCGTGGCGCCGTCAACAAACCTTTAGTCTCGTAAAAACGTAGCGTTTCATTGTTCGTGCCAGTCAACCCGGCAAGCGCTCCAATTTTTAGATAGCTCATGGCATTACCTCATTAGACATAGCGTCTATGAACATTCATACCTTGTAGCTTACTACAAGGTTACAAATACGAAAAACTTCCAGCAAATTTCGCGAATATGCTATTTCGATCCACGACGTTCCTCTTTACTATCGAGCTTTCTAACCAATAGGGAAGCAAATGGAAACAACTACTCTCATAGACGGACTATGCTTTGGAGAAGGGCCACGCTGGCACGAGGGTCGGTTCTGGTTTTCCGACATGCATGGAAAAACCGTATACGCCGTCTCTGAAACGGGCGACCTGGAACCTATCGTCGAGGTCGAAAATCGACCTTCCGGTCTCGGCTGGCTACCGGACGGTCGGCTGCTTATCGTTTCAATGCTCGATAGAAAATTGCTGTGCTTCAACGATGGGCAACTCTCCGAGTACGCGGACCTTTCTGACCACGCGAGCTTTACGTGCAACGATATGATTGTTGATGCTGCAGGTCGTGCCTACGTCGGTAATTTCGGTTTTGATATGGAAGCAGGTGCCTCCCCATCACCCGCTGAACTGGTATTGGTCCAGCCTGATGGCAGCATCAGTATCGCAGCGGATGAACTTTCTTTCCCCAACGGGACGGTCATAACACCAGACGGCAA
This sequence comes from uncultured Gammaproteobacteria bacterium, assembly GCA_913045175.1. GTDB lineage: Bacteria > Pseudomonadota > Gammaproteobacteria > Pseudomonadales > Azotimanducaceae > UBA7455. Next base: position 28,451 of record CAJWQG010000025.1, read on the forward strand.
GACCATGATTATTGGTGAATCAATGGGGGCTCGACTTACCGCTTTCGATGTTAACGAAGACGGAACACTCACTAACAGACGAATGTGGGCCCAGTTGGAAGGTGCCATTCCCGATGGCATCTGTCTCGATCAACAGGGCGGCATCTGGGTGGCTTCGCCGAACAGCCACGAGGTACTGCATGTGCTAGAGGGTGGTGAGGTCACGGACAGAATCACGATAGAGAATAAGGCCTACGCGTGCATGCTCGGCGGCGAAACGCGAAACCGCCTGTATATTATGACCTCGGTCTCATCGTCAAATGAGAAGTGCGTAAAATATAAGACTGCTCGAGTCGAGTATGTCGACGTGGAAATTCCTGGGGCCGGTCTTCCATGAAGGAATTCCTGGAAGACTACCCCGCCGATGCTTCACGAAGAGTAGCGGTTGTATGTGGAGGCGATTCCGCCGAAGCAGAAGTTTCGCGGGTTAGCGCAAACGGTGTGATAACCGCACTAAAGGAAAACTACACGAACGTTGCACAGCTCGAACTCGATGGCAGTCTGGCGCCTAAATTAGCGGACTTTAGGGCTGATGTCGTCTTCCCTGCACTGCACGGGCCACCAGGTGAAGATGGTACTTTCCAGGGCTTTCTCGACATACTTGGTTATAGGTATGTAGGCAGCGGTGTTCACGCGAGCAGCTTTGCCATGGACAAGATCGTTGCAAAGCAAATCTTCGCTCAGAGCCAACTACCGTTGGTAATGGACCTCGTTATAGAACGAGGAGAAAATGTAGAAGATGCGGTGGCCCGGATCAGAGACACGTTGACTGACGACGTGGTCATTAAACCCTCTCGCCAGGGTAGCGCCCTTGGCGTCACCCTCGTTAATAGTCAAAGCGAAATGCAACAGGGTATCACCGACGCATTTACCTTTGACGATCGACTGCTGATCGAAAAACGAATCTCCGGCAAAGAAATCACCGTCGGGGTCATCGATACGGATCAGGGGACGCAGGCCTTCCCGGTTATTGAAGTGACCACACCGGAAGACAGCTGGTATGACTACCAGCATCGATACACCTCCGGTCTTAGCAACCATCTGTTACCTGCGGACGTGACACCAGAACAAACAAAAAGATTGCAAGACATCGCTATCAAGGCACATAGCATTCTGGGCTGCCGGGACCTTTCAAGGGCGGACTTTATTGTGCCTGGCGACGAAGAAGAATACCTGCTGGAGGTCAACACGCTACCCGGTATGACACCTACCAGCCTCTACCCTGATGGCGCTGAAGGTTTTGGATTAAGTTTTGTAGAACTCGTCACTTATTTTATCGAGCGAGGAGCGCGCAGATAAAAAAAGGCCCGCTTTGCGGGCCTTTTTCTTAAGACAACAACATTACATGTCGTAACCGCGTTCATTGTGCTGATTAAGATCAAGCCCTTCTGTCTCTTCATCAGGCGTGACACGCAAACCAAGCATGACATCTACCAACTTCAGAAGGCCATAGGTCACAATACCGCAGTAAACCGCAGTCACTACAACACCGAATATCTGTACCGTTACCTGAGACATCATCGTCATACCTTCTGCCAGCCCCTGGCCACTGAATACACCAAGACTCGTCGAAGCGAAAACGCCTGCCAGTACAGTTCCAAGCGCTCCACCCACGCCGTGAACCGGGAAGACATCCAGGGAGTCATCGATATGTAACTTGTTCTTCAAGTAGACGGTCATGTTGAAACAGACGATACCGCCAGCAATACCGATGACCAGACCACCTGCGGGTCCTACAAATCCAGATGCAGGTGTAATCGTACCGAGGCCTGCCACCATACCAGTCACGGCACCTAGCGCACTTGGCTTGCCGAATCGTACCCACTCACAAATCATCCAGGTCAGAGCCCCTGCCGCAGCAGACATGTGGGTTGCCAGCATCGCCATGCCCGCATCACCGTTAGCCGCAAGCGCACTACCTGCGTTAAATCCGAACCAGCCGACCCACAACATACCGGCACCGGTAATCGCCATGGTCATGTTATGGGGTGGCATTGGTGTTTCAGGAAAACCCTTCCTGCTTCCCATTACCAGCGCCGCAACAATCGCCGCTACACCCGCGTTAACGTGAACCACGGTGCCGCCAGCGAAGTCCATGAGGGCAGCTCCTTCAACGTTGACCAACCATTCTAAATCGCTGAGCCAACCACCGCCCCAAACCCAGTGTGTCACCGGTGAATACACGACCAGCGACCACAATCCAGAGAACAGCAGCATCGAGGAAAATCTCATTCGCTCTGCAAAACCGCCCACGATCAGCGCCGGCGTAATGATCGCAAACGTGAGCTGAAACATAGAGAAGACACTTTCTGGAATGTCTCCACTCATCGTATCTTCAAGAATGTTTCCCATGAACATATTCGAAAGGCCGCCGACAAATGGACTGCCTTCAGAAAATGCCAGGGAATAACCCACGACGAGCCAAAGTATCGACACAAGACAGGTAATCGCGAAACACTGAACCAGGACACTCAAGACGTTTTTGACACGAACAAGCCCGCCATAAAACAGTGATAACCCGGGGATGGTCATAAACAACACCAGTGCTGTCGACGTTAGTATCCAGGATGTATTACCAATGTTAAGCGCGTCTTCCGCGAGAGCGGTGCTACTAAACAGTAAGGCAACGACTCCGGATATTGTTAGTAATAGTTTGTTCATAAGGCACTCCTCTCGGCGCTTGCAGTTATTCTTATTAATACTTTTTTATACTTTCTAAATTTAGCGGCAGGAATTTCAACCCACAGGGTAGGTTTGTGATTCTGTATCGTGCAGTGCAGTGTACTGATTCATAGCGCTTCACTCAACTCCCTGATATTTCTTGAATTACTGGCGCAATAACGCACCAAAATTGCTCTTTTTAATGCCCATTAATAGTGCAGGAGGCACCCCTGCTCCAGACCTTAGCCACGGAATCAGCGCGTTACAGACGGATTCAAAAAAGTGATCGACAAGCATCTTTACCTGCGTTAAAAAGAAAGTCCGGCCGAGGAGTAATTGCGCATCCGGTTGCAGCCTAAGCTGCGGCCAAAAGCTATTTTGCGTGACAGGACTCGATCTATGCGAAGACAAAAGCGAGATATGACTGAACGTGCGTACACCCACGGATACCAGAAAAGTGTACAAGGCAAATCCAAAGAACTCTGTCCCTACCAAAACAAAGAACCACGAACCGCATGGTTAAGCGGTTGGCGTAGTGGTCGAGAAGATGGCTAGGATGGCTACAAGGATACCGCGGGGTTGGCAAGAACCCGATGACCTGACGTAGCAAATATCCTACAAAAACTCGGGCTAACGTCCGGTTACCAACATCGTTCTACCGGACTAAAGTTTCTCCTGCATACATCGAACAGGAGAAACCAATGCGAGAATTGACCCAAGGTGAAGTAAAGCAAGTTAGTGGCGGATTCGCGGGTACGCCAATCCCTTTTGTTAACGGATTTATTCCAGGGCCCAATTGGCCTGGTGGTTTTCCCGTAGCGATTCAGATGGCAATTATCTCTTTCAACGTAGGATTACTACTTGGCACACACACTTACGATAAGATTCATCAACAATTTGGTATGACTACGGGCGAAGCGCTATATCACACCGTTAACTGATGGGTGTACAGGTGCAGAACTACGAATTCGGTTATATGTCAAAACGCGAGAAGCTGAAACTGTTGCTGTTGAAGTTTCTCTCGCTTTGCTGGGTAACATGGACCGCGTTTACCACGATTTACGGTGACAGATTGTCACTCCAGTTTTATGGAGCTTCTGGCGTAATGTGTGGTGCATACTTCTACATGAATCTGTTCTTCATTAAATCCGAAGTAATGGAGCTATTCGAACTACCCTATCCGGTAAAAGGACAGATACTCGCATATCTCGCCGGTATCTTTCTTTTAATCGGGATTTACTACCAAGTAAACTGGCAGTAACACTCTCCATATCACCCGCATTCAGAAACAGGTATCATCGATTTTCGGGAACCCGGCTCGATTGCGGGTGTCTATCATATTTTCAACGACTTAAGTCCTCTGGATATGCAACATAGAGAGAATATTCTGGCCCTGGAAAACTGGCTATCCAGTCAGATTATTGGGCAGGAAAAGCTGGTAAATCGATTGTTAATGGCCCTGCTTGCAGATGGCCATTTACTGGTAGAAGGCGCACCTGGCCTTGCAAAAACAAAAGCCATCAAAACCCTGGCAGAAGGGATCGAAGGAGACTTCCATCGCATTCAGTTCACGCCAGACCTTCTGCCGTCAGATATCACGGGCACGGAAATCTATCGCGCCCAGGAAGGTACCTTTGAATTTCAACAAGGTCCCATATTCCACAACCTGATTCTTGCGGATGAAATCAACCGCGCGCCGGCAAAAGTTCAGTCGGCACTGCTCGAAGGCATGGGTGAACGTCAGGTAAGTTTCGGCAGGCAGACCTTCACTCTGCCCGACCTTTTCCTCGTCATGGCGACACAGAATCCGATTGAGCAGGAAGGAACCTACCCATTACCCGAGGCCCAGCTCGACCGCTTCCTGATGCACGTGAACATTGATTATCCGGATGCCTCATCTGAACGAAACATCCTTCAGCTGGTGCGTAACGAAGCGATGACAAACAGCGTCAACGAGAGCCACAAACCGCCACAACTTAGCCAACAGACTATCTTCGGTGCCCGCCAGGAGCTTTTGCATCTACATATGGCACCAGTGGTAGAGGAATACATGGTGCAACTGACCATGGCAACCAGAACACCGGAGGTCTACGGTGAAGACTTGGCGGCTTGGCTCGACTTCGGTGCATCGCCCAGGGGCACTATTGCCCTAGATGTTTGCGCAAGAGCAAACGCTTTTCTCCTCGGTAAAGACTTCGTGAGCCCCGATGACGTACAGGCCGTACTACATGACTGCTTTCGCCATCGAATTATCGTTAGTTTTGAGGCAGAGGCGACTGGTGTCACCCCAGACCAGGTCCTGGACACTGTACTACAGCGCGTCGCCGCGACCTGAGCTCCCAGAAGGCATTCCTGGTGCAGGGTTTTCAGGCCAACGGCTTTCGCTTAAAGGGCGGCGCGTATACCGATATACGAGAGCTGATTCAATTACGCTATGCGGCGCGAGAGATGGACGTGCTGGATTCCGATACCACGCGTAATCCACTGTCGGGATTACTGACTTCAAAATTTCGCGGTCGCGGAATCGACTTCGCTGAAGTAAGAATCTACCAGCCGGGCGATGACGTCAGAACCATCGACTGGCGTGTTACCGCGCGCACCCAGACGCCACATACGAAACTTTTTCAGGAAGAAAAAGAGCGTCCCGTATTAATTCTGGTAGACCAGTCAGTCTCGATGTTCTTCGGCTCCAAACAGGCCTTCAAGTCGGTTCTCGCCGCTGAATGCGCAGCACTGCTTGCATGGAAAGCCCTAGAGCGAGGCGATCGGGTGGGTGGCATCGTTTTCTCTGAACAGGGTCACCGGGAAGTACGCCCTCGACGCAGCAAAACCTCGGCACTCCGGCTACTGCACGAAATTGATGACTACAACAAGAAGCTATCCAAACAGACCAATAGCGGAACCCAGTCGTATCTAGGCGAAGCGCTGCGTAATGTACGTCGAGTGGCCAAACACGGCAGCACTATTTTGATCATCTCGGACTTTCTGACGTTCAACGACGAGGCGAGGATTCATCTGAGTCAACTGGCACGTCACGACGAAGTGATCGGCGTACATATCTCCGACCCACTCGAAAAGGAGTTACCGAGGCCTGACCTTTATACCATTACCGATGGCGTTTCGAGATCTCGCATCAACACGTCGGCGCGACGTCACCGCCGGGACTATGAACAACACTACTCAAGTCACCTTGAACGCGTTAGGGCAGAATTCGCCAGGGTCAAATCTCTGTTAGTCGAAGTTTCAACGGACCAGGCTTTAGTGAGCCAGATATCAAACCGGTTCAACCTGAGCGGACAACGCTAATGGCACAAGCACCGAATATGCCACCAGGAATGCCCGTACCGGGTCAGGCGCCACCAGGCGGCGTACCGATGGACCCGCTCGCAGAATTGCGAGACATCCATATGCCAGGGGTCCTTGAGGTATGGCCACCAGCTATTGGATGGTGGTTCCTGCTCGCGACGTTCGTCATTCTGGTGTGCCTTGCTATCTATTGGTTATACAGACGTTGGCGCGGTAACCGTTACCGCCGGGAAGCCATGCGCGAGCTTGCGCAACTGAGGGCAGACTACCAGCAGCACGGCGATGACGGTGTCTATATCACCGAGCTTCAACTACTACTAAAACGCGTCGCACTAACGCGCTTCCCACGCGAAGCCGTGGCACATCTCACAGGCGAGTCCTGGGTCGCATTTCTCGATCACAGCTCAAAGACCCAGGAATTTTCAATGGGTGATGGGCAAAGTCTGATTGATAGCAACTACCGCAAAGAACCTGAAGTGAATGTTGCCGCGCTACATGAACTCAGCAAACGCTGGATCAAGCGCCACCGTATGGACCTTGCCGCATGACGACCTGGAGCGACAGCCTAATGCCTGGTCTGGTGACCCGCCTGGGGCCTCTTATGATCGCCCGGTGCTCGTCATGATCAACTTTCTCTGGCCCTGGGCAGCCGCATTTTTACCCCTGCCGCTGCTGGTGTATTTTCTTACCCCGGCCGCCAGGCGGACAGATGCCGCACTGCAGGTACCTTTTTTCATCGTCGCCTCACATTACGAAGGCGACAGCACGTTCAATCAGCATCGAACAGTTTTGCGCAGGATCCTCCTGATACTGATGTGGTTATGCCTGGTACTGGCTGCAACACGACCACAATACATCGGCGATCCAATCGAGTTGCCCACCAGTGGTCGAGACCTGCTGCTGGCGGTAGATATCTCTGGTTCCATGGGCTACGAAGACATGGAACTGGCCGGGCGCACAGTCACGCGACTGATGGTCGTCAAAGACGTAGTCGGCGACTTTGTTACACGTCGACAGGGAGACCGGCTTGGGCTCATACTCTTTGGCAGCCAGGCTTACCTGCAAACACCGCTTACGTTTGATCGATTTACCGTAAAGTCTCTCCTTCAGGAAACACCACTGGGCATCGCCGGACAGAAAACCGCCATTGGTGACGCAATCGGATTAGCCGTCAAACGACTACAGGATCGACCCGCGGAAAACCGGGTGCTCGTGCTGTTAACAGACGGCGTCAATACAGTCGGCGAGGTGGAACCGCTTCAAGCGGCAAAACTCGCCGCCCAGGAAGGCATCCGCATTTACACCATCGGATTTGGCGCCGAAGAACTGGTAGTGCCAGGCATTTTTTCAAATCGTCGAATTAACCCCTCAGCAGAACTGGACAGTGAAACCCTAACCGAGATTGCACAGTTGACTGGTGGCATCTACCAGCGAGCCAGAAGCTCGGGTGAACTCAAACAGATATACGCGGCACTGGATGAACTTGAACCCATCGAACAGGACCATGAAATATATCGACCGGTCAAATCGCTGTATTACTGGCCACTCATGCTCGTCACCCTGTTTAGTCTTTTCTACGCCGCAATGCACCCCATGCTAACCAGCTGGCTCACCGCCGGTATGGCAGAACTGAGAGAAGGTCTCGAGAATCGCAAAAGAGAACGGGCGCGGGCGGAGGTCACGGACGCATGATCGAGCAGATCCTCACAGACTTTCATTTTCTCAGACCGGAATGGTTCTACGCCGTCATCCCTGTGCTTATCCTGTACCTGTTATTGAAGTATCGGCAAAGCAACAGCAGCAACTGGGAAAAAGCGATCGATGCATCGTTACTTCCACACCTGCTTGATAACCCTGACGGCGAAATCAGCAAAAGCCCGCTAACATTGGTTTTCGTCGCGTGGCTGCTGGCAATCGTTGCGCTCGCCGGACCGGTGTGGCAAAAAACCGAGCAGCCAGTGCACGAGCGCGAAGATGCCCTGGTGATTCTGTTTGACCTCACCAAATCCATGTACGCTGACGACGTCAAACCAACACGACTCGTCCGTGCAAGACGGAAGCTTCAGGACCTTCTCAATATGCGTGACGAAGGCGTCACCGGGCTGATAGTGTTCGCCGGTGACGCACATGTGGTGTCTCCATTGACAGATGACACCGCCACCATCATTTCAATGATTCCTGCGATAACACCCAACATCATGCCCGCGACAGGCAGCCAGATTGCACCGGCTCTGGAGCGCGCAGTAACACTATTTGAAGATGCCGGCGTTGCCAGCGGTCGCATTCTTATCATCACCGACGAAATCCGTGACATCGCGGAAGCGCAGTCGGTTGCTCGCTCCCACCGCTTTTCCTATCCCATCTCAGTGATGTCAGTTGGCAGCAGTGATGGCGCACCTATCCCACTCACCCCAGGCCGGCCTAACTCCGGATTTATTAAAGACCGTAGTGGAAATCTGGTCATCGCGAGAGTGGATCTAAGCCAGTTACAGGACTTTGCCACGGTAGCAGGTGGACGATTTACACCGATGACCCTGACGGATGAAGACATTGAATATCTGCTTGCGCCAGACCCGTTACTGATCAATGAAGAGTTTCGTACGCTGGAACGCGACTTCGACATCTGGCATGAGGAAGGTCCCTGGTTGCTACTGTTATTGTTACCACTGGCGAGCCTCGCGTTTCGACGCGGCTGGGTTTGGAGCATCGCGCTCCTCCTCGTGCTACCAGCGCCGCAGAGCTATGCCCTGGAATGGGCTGACCTCTGGCAAACCAAAGACGAACAGGGCCTCGCCGCACTGCAAAAAGGTGATGCCGAACGTGCCTCGAGCTTATTCGAAAGTCCCGACTGGAAAGGTTCCGCCCTGTATCGTGGACAGAACTTTCAGGATGCTGCAGGTGAGTTCGCCAATATTGAAACCACAGATGGTCGCTATAACCTGGGCAATGCATTCGCCAAGCAAGGTCGGTTGGAAGAAGCTATCGAAGTCTACGATGAAGCCCTGGCCCTGGACCCTGACAACGAAGATGCCGCATTTAACAAAAAGCTCGTAGAAGACCTGTTACAGCAACAGCAGCAACAACAAAATCAGGATCAGCAAAACCAGGATCAACAGGACCAGGAGCAACAAGACCAGGAGAACCAGCAAAACGCTGATAGCGAGCAACAGGACAGCGACGAGCAGGACCAGCAACAGGCACAGCAGGACGAACAGCAGCAACAAGAACAGCAACAACAAGAAAAAGAACAGCAGCAGGAACAAGAGTTGGCAGAGGAAGAGCTTTCAGAGGAGGACAAGGCGCTGGACAGCGAGGAAGAACAGGCGCTCAAACAATGGCTACGCCGGGTTCCCGATGATCCAGGCGGCCTACTCCGAAGAAAATTTCAGAAACAGCATGAAGACAGATTGAGGGAGGGCCAAATCCTCCAATCTCAGAGCGGGGACTGGTAAGAGGAAAATAAATGAGACTACTTCATTGGAACATCTGCATTGCAGCACTCGCGCTGGCCTTTGCGGCATCCAGCCACGGCAAGTTTACCGCGAGTGTTGACCGAACCGTGATCAGTGACCTGGAAAATGTGACGCTAACGATAAACGTCACGGGCGGTGGCTCGGCTCAACCCGATTTATCTGCGATCAGAGACTTCGACCTTATCTCCCAGCAGTCGGGAAGCCGGACGGAAATCAATATGACCGGCGGTAACCAGCAGATGGTTCGTACCCAAACCTACACGGTGATTCTAGAGCCCAAGCGAACCGGTAAACTCCTGATCCCCAGGCTAACGATTGGCAATGAAACCACCAACGCGATAGTGATCAATGTGGTGTCACCCTCAGCGGCCGCGCAGCAGCGTGACGCACGTTTTGTATTCTTTGAAACCAAGGTGGATAAACCCACCGCCTATGTACAAAGCCAGGTCATCTACTCTGTCAGACTGTATTACGCCGACGCGATCGGCGGCGACTTCCCGCCAGCCCCTGAATTGCCCGAAGCGGTGGTTGAACCACTGGAAGGAGAAATTCGAGACGAAGCTATGGTTAATGGCCAGCGATTCGCATACCTTGAGAAGCGCTACGCGATTTTTCCACAAAAAAGTGGTTCCCTGACCATCCCGCGGGAAGTATTTCGCGGGGTACGTGGCCGTGGTGGATTTTTTAGTCAGCGGCAACAAGTGACTGCTGCATCAAGACCCATCAGCATCACGGTCAAACCGACGCCGGAATCCTTTACCGGCAATACATGGATTGCCGCCAGATCCTTCAACCTGCTGGAACGGTGGACCGAAAACCCGCCGCAATTCAAGGTTGGAGAGCCCGTTAATCGAATCGTCGCTATGCACGCAGTAGGCCTCGCTGGCTCGCTTCTGCCGCTACTTGAGTCATTGGTACTAGACAATGTCAAAACCTATGCTGACCCACCCGTGACCGATGAGAATGTTAGCGAAGCGGGCATTATTGCTTCAAATGTCACGACGGTCGGGATCGTTCCTACCAAAGCCAGGGCAATCACGTTGCCGGAAATCCGTATCCCCTGGTGGAACACCGAGTCGGATAGGGAGGAAGTCGCCATCATTCCTGCAGCAATCTACGAGGTGATGCCCGCGGATGGCGCCGCGGTCGCCCCACCCACGGTCACCGTTCCGCTGACCGAGATTAATCAACCCGTCGCTGTGGAAGAAACCATTTCTCATGCCTGGATCGTTGCTTTAATCGCACTTGGCTTCTTGTGGTTATTCAGTACGTGGCAATGGCTGAGTGTGCGACAGCAATTAAAAGCGCTCAAAGAAGATAGTCAGCAAGACAACTTCGAGGTCGTCGAGCCAAATGAAGACAATCTGTTCAAGGAACTTACCAGGGCGTGCAAAGCGAACCGCGCTGCTGACACCCATCGTTACCTGTTTCTGTGGAGTAACGCGCGATTCAGGACAGGTTCACTACAGGAGCTACGCGCACAATTGCAGCAAGATGACCTGGACGATGAAATTGATGCCCTTGAAGAAGCACTCTACGCAGAGGGTTCCAGTACCAATTGGCACGGAAGCAATTTGCTCAAGGTCGTAAAACAATTGCGGAATGCCAAACAACAGAAAGTTAAATCGCGAGATTTGATGGATACGGTTAATCCCTAAGGCTGTCTATGACAACACGCTCAGGGCTGTTCACAGAAACAACCGCTCAGGGCTATTCTACACCAGACTCTTGGTGACGACTTCGTATACATCGGGCGACAGGTTCGGCGTATCTTTGATCCTGGTCAGCTCTTTTTTCATTTGCGCCTGTCGGTCTTCACCAAACTTGCGCCAGCGAGTTAATGGCCCCAGTATTCGGGCCGCAATCATCGGGTTGATGGCATTTACTTCGATCACTCGATCTGCCAAGAACGCATAACCCGCGCCATCTGCCTGATGAAAGTTGACGTTCTGATTAGTAAAGCCTGTAATCAGCGAGCGAAATCTATTGGGATTCTTGATATCAAAAGCCTCGTGCTGCAGCAACGCGGTCACCTTATCCAGAGTCCCCGGTAGTCTGCATGACGCCTGAATGGTGAACCACATATCAATGACCAACGCCTCGTTTGCCCAACGATTGTAAAATTCGACCAGCGCCTTCTCCTTCGCGGCCTGGGCATCCGGCGAAGGCAAGCCGACCAGCGCGCGTAATGCGGCAGAGGTATCGGTCATATTGTCGGCGCGTTCAAACTGTTCCACGCATGTGGGCGCCATCTCTGTGTCATCAGAACACATGAGGTATGCCAACGCCGTGTTCTTAAGCGCACGCCGTGCCATCGCCTCGGCTGTCGGCTCGTAGGGTTCATCAGACTGATTCAATCGATAGACGGATAGGAATACGCCGGATAGCTGTCGTGCAATCTCGGTTCGCACTGCCTCGCGAGCCTGATGGATTGCTTCCGGATCAGCAATCGTCACAAGTTCCGCCAAATAGCCCTCATCAGGCAACATCAGCATCTCGGCAATCATGGCTTTATCCAAAGCCGGGTCATTGTCCCGAGCAATCGCCTCACTGAGATTACTATCAAACGCCTCAATCAGACGCTTATCAATGGTTAAAGCCTGATCGCTCTCTCCCGCCTGAATCTGCGACACAACTTCCTGGATCACCCCGACACCTAATCGCTGCCCCGCTTCCCATCGGGCAAACCCGTCACTGTCGTGACTCATCAGAAAAGTGAGCTGATCACGCGAATAGCCATAGTTCAGCTTTACCGGTGCTGAGAACCCCCGCAACAAAGATGGCGTTGGCTCCTTTTTAATACCCGCAAAAGTATATTGCTGCGTGGACTCTGTAAGATTAAGCACCGCGGTGTAAGACCCTTCATCCTCATTGATACTCGACACATCCAACCCGTCGGCACCGAAACGAATGTCATTACCCGTTTCGTCCAGCAGCCCCACAGCAAACGGCATGTGATAAGGATCCTTCACCTCCTGACCTGGCGTCGGAGGACAGGACTGCGCAACCGTCAACGTAAACGTTTCAGTAGCCGCATCGTAATCACTGGTGACGTCAAGCACTGGCGTGCCGGATTGGCTATACCAGGCACGAAACTGTTCAAGGTCTACCTCGTTGGCATCTTCCATGGCACGCACAAAATCTTCCGTCGTCACCGCCTGCCCATCATGACGGTCAAAGTAGAGATCGGTACCTTTACGGAAACGTTCGGCACCAAGCAGCGTCTTGATCATACGAACCACCTCGGCGCCCTTCTCGTACACCGTGGCGGTATAAAAATTATTGATCTCGATGTAAGAATCCGGCCGGATGGAATGCGCCATGGGACCTGCGTCCTCAGGGAACTGAGCGTTACGGAGCGTATCAACATCAGCTACACGGCATACCGTTTCGGACCCCAAATCCGAAGAAAAGTGTTGATCGCGCATCACCGTGAAGCCTTCTTTCAGGCTCAGCTGAAACCAGTCCCGACAGGTCACTCGATTACCGGACCAGTTGTGGAAATACTCGTGCGCGACCACACCCTCGACTCGGTGATAACCCGCATCAGTTGTCGTATCCGGCCTTGCCAAAACACAGGACGTATTGAAAACGTTGAGGCCCTTATTCTCCATCGCGCCCATATTGAACGTATCGACCGCTACGATCATAAAAATATCGAGGTCATACTCTCGTCCATAGGTTGCCTCGTCCCACGCCATCGAATTTTTCAGGCTTTCCATCGCAAAATCGACCTTGTCGATATTGTGCGCCTCGGTAAATATCCGCAACGTAACGTCACGCCCACTCATGGTCTTAAACGTATCCTCGATATGCTGAAGGTCGCCAGCGACCAGCGCGAAAAGATAAGCCGGCTTCATAAACGGGTCTTCCCAGGTGACCCAGTGGCGCTCACCCTCTTCGCCGCGCGCCACATCGTTCCCGTTGGAAAGTAAAATTGGATAGTTCTCTTTGTTCGCCACCACCGTGGTGCGGAACTTCGACATCACATCAGGACGATCCGCGTACCAGGTAATATTCCGAAAGCCCTCTGCCTCGCACTGGGTGCAAAACATATCACCGGATTTGTAGAGACCTTCAAGCGCCGTATTTTCCTGCGGCTTGATCTCTACCCTGGTCTTAAGACTAAACGCTTCAGGCACGTCAAAAATCGTCAGGGAGGCGTCGTCCACGCCGTATTGATTGGACAGCAGCTCGCGCCCATCAATCGCCACACTACGCGTGTCTAACGAACCACCATCCAGCACAAGGTCATTCTCGGACGTCATCGCATCCGAGTTACGTCTAATCTGCAATGTTGCGGTTACCACGGTGACATCTTCATTGATGTCAAAGTGCAGCTCCGTCTCATCAATCAGGAAAGTGGGTACCTGATAGTCTTTTAGATGGATTGCCTTGGGCTGGCCTTCTTTCATAGCGTCTACTTCATCTTCCAGAAACCAGGAATTGTAACGCATTCCGATTGGCACCAAGAGATCCTTCGGCCCTACGGGCCTCAGGATGACCACGCATCCATTTAGCTGTTAAGCTAAATGGATGCGTGGTCACCTAAGAAAAATGCTCGTCGAAGCTAACGACCCCATCGACTACTACCTGAAACTGGATGACGAACGCCTCCACCTCAACCCCCATATCGGCGCCAACGTCACGCTCACCTGGACCGGCACCATCACCTGCATTAGCTGTGGCAATGAAACCCGCAAGAGTTACAGCCAGGGCCACTGCTACCCCTGCTTCAAGAAGCTCGCCTCCTGCGACCTCTGCGTAGTAAGCCCAGAACGCTGCCACTACGACGCAGGCACCTGTCGCGACCCGGACTGGGGAGAGTCCTTCTGCATGCAGCAGCATCTCGTTTATCTTGCCAATTCATCAGGCATCAAGGTTGGCATTACCAAAGAAGCAAACCTGCCCACCCGATGGATTGACCAGGGCGCTGTGCAGGCAATACCGGTGATCGCGGTACAAACTCGCCAGCAATCCGGTTTTGTGGAAGTTGCCTTCAAAAACCACATCAGTGACAAAACCCAGTGGCAGAGAATGCTTAAAGCCGACGCCCCTCACATCGACATGCAAAAGATCAGAGATGACCTTTTAGCGACGATTGAGCCAGAACTGGATGCGTTACGGCAGCGATTCGGTATCCAGGCAATCCAGCCACTCACCGGTGACACACAGATATTCCACTACCCCGTGCAGCAGTATACCACCAAGGTCAGCTCGATGAGCTTCGACAAAACACCGGATGTTGGTGGCGCCCTACTCGGCATCAAGGGTCAGTACCTAATTTTCGATACCGGTGTTATTAACCTGCGCAAATTTACCGGGTATGAAATCGAGTTTAGTGCAGGAGCAGAAAAGGCAGAGCGCGGCAGACAGCTTTCCCTACTATAAAAACCTACTCTAGCCCGAATGGCACACCTGCTGTCGGTCATACAGCAGCTGGTCATGGGGCTTGTTTTTCGTAGCCTTCAGGCGCAGCGCCAAAATGGAGGAGCGAGGGGTGCCGCCATCGGACCTGAAAGGGCTTGCGGAGGAGTTGAGGGCAACCCGGAGAGTCGCAAGCCGTGGAGAAAAACAACCCCCAGGCCCGGCTGCGAACAGCCTTGATGAAGCCTAAGTCCCATTCTACTCCGGCCCTTCTTGCGCAGGCCGAAACAGAACCCCCGCGACGCCACCAACCAAAAGACCACCAATAAGCCCCCCAAGATGGGCGCCATTCGCTAAGACCCCAAGCCCCAGCATATCAATCGCTCCTGTAAAACCAATCGCGAGATAGACGAACATAAAGATGTAGAGACCCGGAGCCAGCCCCGTTGAGCGGCTGGGCACCAGGCGACTCCATACGAGGCTGTAGCCAAGATAGCCGAATACGACTCCGGACATGCCACCGAAAAACGAAGGCCCGTACATGTAGTACTGCAGAAAATTGGCCATCAGTGAACTCACCAGGGTCACCAATAATAGTACTGAGGCATTGTTAATGATCTCGATGCGACGACCCACTTCCCAAACCCAGAGCAAATTAAACACAATGTGCAACCAGCCAAAATGAATAAACATGGGCGTTAACAGTCGCCAGTATTGCCCGGTCTCGATGGTGTAAGCGAGATCACCAAAATACACTCGTTCGCCATCAAGCTGAAAATCAACGAATGTTAGTAGCTGCAAAAGCCCGCCATCGTCGCCTATACGCTGCGTCAGGGGAAAGATCATGGCGTTGACAAGAATCAAGGCCATCGTCAAAGGAAAGCGTAGGATGAGCGATAAGGGATTGAACGTTGAAGCACGAACGGTTTTTGGCAAATCGGGTAAGGTGCCCGATTTATACGCATCAAACAGCTTCTGGAGCTGATCTACATGGGCCTCTGAGGGTACCCATATGACCTGATTAACACCCTCCTCGGTAATCCTATGAGGCAGACCAAGTTGTTGTAAATATTGAGAAAAGTGGCTGAGATCTACATCCAGGTCGATCTCGAGGGCGGCAATCATAACAAGCCCGTCAATAGTGACTAAAGGTGAAAAGTTGTAATATGGACCCATACTAACACTGAATAGCAACACTGATCCCATAGTGCACCTGAACCAAAAGGGAGATCATTACGTGATGGAAAATGCAGATACTGAGGTACTGAACCAGCTGACCCGCTGGGTAGAAGCCGGCCAGATGGCGTGGCTATGTACCGTTGTCAAAACCTGGGGTTCGTCACCCCGCCCGATCGGCTCACTGCTATGTTGCAATGACGAAGGCCATGTTGCCGGTTCATTGTCCGGTGGCTGTATCGAAGAAGACCTGCTGGAACGACTAAAAGATGGAAAGCTCGCGACCGAAAAACCGGAGCTACTGATTTACGGCGCCACCGATGAAGAAGTGGAACGATTCCAATTGCCGTGCGGTGGCCAGTTACATGTGGTTATCGAGCCAATGGCAGATAAGAAACACCTGCCCGCGTTAAAGCAAATTGTGAACCGACTGGCAACGCGAGAATGTATCGAGCGCACCCTGGACGTTGCGACGGGCGACATGCAAGTAGAGGAGAAAGAGCGATTCAAACATCTGACGTTCGTTGGTGACTTCGAGAACAACGATAACGAAGGCAAGACCCTGACGCAGACCTATGGCCCCCGCTTCCAACTGTTTCTTATTGGTGCGGGTCAGGTCAGCATGTATCTGGCGCAGTTTGCCCAGGCCCTGGACTACCACGTGGTCGTGTGTGACCCACGGGAGGACATGATTGAACAGTGGCCGATAGAAGGTGTGCAACTCATTAACGATATGCCGGACGATGCGGTGCGAGCCAATGCAAACGATCACTTTTCAGCCATCATTGCGCTGACTCACGACCCACGAATCGATGATATGGGATTAATGGAAGCACTGAAGACCGAAGCCTTCTTCGTCGGCGCAATGGGTTCAACCAGAACCTCTGCGAAACGGCGAGAAAGACTTGAGATACTGGACCTTACCAAGGAACAAATCGCCCGACTCCACGGCCCCGTCGGGCTTCCCATCGGCAGCAAAACACCGGCAGAGATTGCCATTGCCATCCTCGGACAACTCACAGCCCTGCGCTCAGCAAAGAAAGAGGAAGCACAAAGCGCAGACTTTCGCGAAGTTGCAGCAGGTTAAATGACAGGCGCAATCGTTCTCGCAGCAGGTAGTAGCCGACGATTTGGCGGCGACAAACGCAGAGCTGAGCTTGCAGATGGCGCGACGGTGCTGACCCAAACGATTCATACAGCATCAAACCTTCTGGACTCTGTGCTCGTGGTTCTGCGTTTTGGCGACCGAAGCTATGAGGAAGAGCTGCAGCAACAAATCGACCTGCCTAACGTCTCTTATTTTCTGGCGCCGGACTCAGCAAAAGGGATGGCGCACAGCCTTGCCAATGCTATTTACCATCAGAGCGATCTCGACGCGGCAATGATCTTTTTAGCGGATATGCCTTTTGTTCAGGAAGATACTATCAAGGCACTGCTAACCGCATACGAGGCGAACAAAGATTCGCAACCTATCGTGCAGCCAACCGTGAACGGAACACCGGGACATCCTGTGATTTTTGATCGAGCCTATTTCCGTGAGATTCAGGAACTAGAGGGAGATCGTGGTGCAAGGCCCGTAGTGGATGCGCATCAGGATAAGCTCATCAGGGTTGAGGTTGAGGATCAGGGCGTGATTCGAGATGTCGATACTCCCGGAGACCTTTAGACTCCCTATTTAGCCGTCACCATTCTGCTTGTCACCAACTCGGCTCGCCCAATCCAGCTTGCTGCGACACACATCATAGAAACTGTGTCCGGGTGGGTGAATCAGCTTCAATGGTGTTTTTATCTTGCGCACCACCAGTTCATCTCCCGCCTGAATGTTAAATTCAACCTGGGAGTCGAAGCTCACTCGCGCTTCCACATCCCCCGGCGATGCAACCTGGACCTTCATCTCGAAATCACCAGGTATCACCAGCGGCCTGCTGGTCAGCGTATGCGGAAACATGGGCACCAACACCACGGCATCCAGACTCGGATGCATGATAGGCCCCCCTGCTGACAGTGCATAGGCAGTCGACCCTGTCGGGGTTGAAATGATCAAGCCATCGGAATGCTGCGTGTATACCTCTTCATCGTTGATAAAGAGATCAAATTCAACCATCCTGGGCATGCTGGCAGTATGAATAAGCACTTCGTTAAGCGCGCTATGCATCTCTTCACGGCCCGTAACCTCACCTTCCAGCAAAAAGTGATCTTCTGTCGCGAAATCCCCCTTCAGAACTGCGCCGACCTGAATCTCAATCTCGTCGGGAGACACGTCGGCCAGAAATCCCAGCCGACCCCGATTGATCCCTAGTATGGGTATCCCGGCAGGTGCTAACGCTCTTGCCGCACCCAGGATGTTGCCATCGCCACCCACGGCAATGACCAGATCACAACAATCTCCCATAGCTGCCAGCGCACAGGTGCTTCCCTCAACGCCAAGCATTTCCGCAGAATCAGCTTCCAGGACGATATCCACCGCCTGGGACTTGAGGAATTTCTGGACCCGACGCAGCGATTCCAGCACTTGCTCACTACCCGTTTTCGCAATAAGGCCCACGCTTGAAAAATGCATTTTTTGACGCTGTTTTGTGATGGAGGGCGCATTAAATGCTGTTTTCCGCACGTTTTCAAACCAATTCCACGATGGCGTGCAGTTGAAATTAGGAAGGAAATGGGGAAACTGCCCCTCATGAACTCGAACATTAACAAAAGCTACGCCGAGGAACTCGCCGAGGAACACAACGTCGAGGAACTGCGCGTGGCAGGTTCGCTATGGAAAGCAATGCGGCATGAAGTGCATCTGCGCGCTGAATTTGAGCCGATTATGTCCACATTTTTCCATGCAACGGTGCTCAACCACGACACCATCGAAGGCGCGCTCAGCTTCCTATTAGCGAGCAAACTGGACAGCACGGTTGTATCCAGCATGGCGATACGCGAGATTATCGAAGATGCCTATAGGAACGAGCCCTCATTGATCCATGCAGCTGAAATCGACATCAAGGCAACACGCACTAGAGACCCTGCCTGCAATAGCTATTCGACACCATTTCTGTTCTATAAGGGTTTTCACGCCCTGCAGAGCCACCGCGTCGCACACTGGTTGTGGACCCAGGAACGCCATTCACTGGCCTTTTATTTTCAGAACCAGATGAGCGCAATTTTTGGCGTCGATATTCACCCCGCAGCGCATATCGGTTGCGGCATTATGTTTGACCATGCAACCGGCCTCGTAATCGGCGAAACCGCGGTAATCGAAGACGACGTATCGATCCTGCACGGGGTTACGCTAGGGGGTACCGGTAAGGTTTCCGGCGATCGACACCCCAAGGTTCGCCATGGCGTACTGATCGGAGCCAATGCCTCTATTATCGGTAATATCGAAATCGGTGAAGGTGCCAAAGTTGGCGCTGGCAGCGTGGTGATGAACGACGTTCCGCCCCATGTGACCGTTGCTGGCGTGCCCGCAGAGGTTGTCGGTAAACCTAAGGGTGATTCGCCTGCATTAGATGTGGATCAGTCGTTTTAACGCCCAACGACTCTGGCACCAGTAACAGCAAGTGAATAACGCTATAATCTAGCGCATAAATCGTAGTAAAACTGCATGCACAAGCTTCTTCCCATTCTCATTCTTCTCACCGCCTGCGGTGGTGGCGGTGGCGGCGGTAGTCCAGCGCCTCCCGCGCCACCAACGCCTCGTGCGGTTGATGACAGCGCGACCATCGATGAAGATGGCACCGCGACAATTAACGTTTTAAGCAACGATGTCAGCGTAACTTCATCGACGCTAGCCTTAGGGAATGCGCCAGACAACGGCAGTGCCACTATCAATGACGGCGCCATCGACTACGTGCCCGACCCTGACTTTGCTGGATCAGGTTCTTTTACCTATACCGTCGACAGCACGGCAGGCAATGAACTGACGGCGACGGTTTCCATCACAGTGACCGAAGTTAACGATAACCCCATCGCCAACGACGATATGATTTCATTGACCGAAGACACACCAACCGCGTTCGACGTGACATCAAATGACACAGATGTCGACAATGCAATCGAATCGGTCTCTGTCGTTAGCGGCCCGGACAATGGTGCTGTGACCCTAGATAATGCGCTAATTATTTACACTCCCAACCAAGACTACGTTGGCACTGATCAGCTTACCTATCGCGCCATAGACGCTAACGAAGGTGAGAGCAATACGGCGACGGTCAGCATCGACGTGCTAGCCATCACGGAAACAAACCTGACCATAACTAATCTCCCTGTTCCTACTGACAACTACACCGCCATCAATCACCCTGACTACGAAACCCCGGTCCTCTCGTCCCCGGCCCAGACCCTGTCGATTCCACCGAATGCCGTATCATTTTCTCTAACCCTGCGGGGAAGCAACGTTGACGAAGCAATCGATGCGCTTTTCATTTCTGACCTGCAGTCACCCGCCGGAGACATCACCACGTTCCGCAACCTATATGGGTTTTGCGATCAGGGCCTTTGTGCTTCGCTTGTTCCCCGGCGACCGGATATCAAGGCAACCCGGGGCGAATGGCAATTTCGCCTGGGGACACTGGACAGCACACTTGAGAATATTGACCTGGAAGAGCTTACGCTTGATGTCGCAGTAAGAACTGGTCCTCAGCCTCAGAGTACAACGATAACCATTAAACCGTACCTGGCGGGCACCGGAATCGACACTACCGAATTAGACACAATCCTCGACCGGCTGGTCACAATTGCCAATGACAACCAGATCGGCATCAATCTCTTGCCCATTACCGAGTTTAATGACCCGCGTTTCGCCGAGATTTCTGCTGACTTCAATGACCCGGTTACCGGTGAAATGGTCTCCATGGGTGATAGCGACACGGTGAACGTTTTTTTCGTCGATAGCTTCGCCGGACCAACAGGTGGCAGTATTCTGGGTATCGCCAGTGGTATTCCTGGTACCCAAGGCCTCGCCAGTAGCTTTAACGGCGTACTGATCAACACCCTCGCCTTACACGATGGTCCTAAAGAATTTTACGTACGCAACACGGCCCAGCTTAGTTTCCATGAAATGGGCCATTTTCTGGGCCTGTACCATACAACGGAAGGTGACTTTTCAGTCAATGACGTGTTGGATGACACACCCAACTGCACCCAGTTGGACGATGCCAACGACAACGGGCTTGCTGATATAACCGAATGCCCGGACGGCACCAACCCGATGTTCTGGAAACCGGACCTGCTCAACACCATGGAGCTAACCACCCCACACCAGCAACAAATTATATTTTACGCCCCCATCGCAAAACCGTAATTGCAGGCATAAAAAAGCCCGGCGAGCCGGGCTTTCATTTGTGGTTTACATCGAGTTCGATCAGAAAAATGGCAATTAGTGATGCCGACGATAAGCAATTGTTCTCACAACACGCCTCGTTAGCGATGGCGAAAAACTACGATTACACCATCCCAGATGCACCATCTCACTAACATGAAAACTACTGTATATACCCAATTATATACCCAACTTCATGGCTATATATACAGTATTAACACGTAAGTGATTGATTTAATTGGCGGAGCGGACGGGATTCGAACCCGCGACCCCCGGCGTGACAGGCCGATATTCTAACCAGCTGAACTACCGCTCCAATGGC
>CAJWQG010000026.1 GCA_913045175.1 uncultured Gammaproteobacteria bacterium
TTGGCACCGCAATAATCAACGTCGTAGTAGCGAAGAAGAAACCGAAGTAGGGGTTCATGCCGCTGACATACATGTGATGTGCCCAGACGATAAAGCTCAGGCCACCGATGATCACAATTGCCCAGACCATCATGCGATAACCGAAAATATTTTTGCGAGCGTGTACACTGAGTAGATCAGAAACGATACCGAAGGCAGGTAGAGCTACGATGTAAACTTCCGGGTGTCCGAAGAACCAGAACAGATGCTGGAACAATACAGGACTGCCCCCTTCGTAACTGGTTTGCTCTCCCATAGAGACGATGGCAGGCATAAAGAAGCTGGTACCTATCAGGCGGTCCAGCGTCATCATGATTGCACTAACCAGCAAAGCGGGGAATGCAAGTAGACCCAGGACAGTTGCGGTGAAAATTCCCCAAATCGAAAGCGGCATGCGCATTAGCGTCATTCCGCGCGTACGTGCCTGCAGGACAGTAGTGACGTAGTTAAGGCCACCCATGGTAAATGCCACAATGAACACCGCCAGCGAAAGAAGCATCAATATAATGCCCCAGTCTGCCCCGGGGGTGCCGAACATAATGGCTTGTGGTGGGTATAGCGTCCAGCCGGCACCTGTTGGGCCACCCGGAACAAAGAAGCTTGCCATGAGAATAATGACCGATAGCAGATATACCCAGAAACTCAGCATGTTCATGTAGGGGAATACCATGTCCCTGGCGCCGACCATCAGTGGGATCAGATAATTTCCAAACCCTCCCAGGAATAAGGCGGTGAGCAGGTAGATCACCATGATCATGCCGTGCATGGTGACGAACTGGTAATACTCACTTGGGCTGATTATCGAGAATGTGTCCGGGAAGCCGAGTTGCAGACGCATCATTGCTGATAGGACAAGTGCTACTACGCCAACAGATATTGCAACGATCCCGTACTGGATCGCGATTACCTTGTGATCCTGGCTCCAGACGTATTTGGTGATCCAACTATGGGGATGTGAAATTACCTGTCCCCGGTCGGAAAGTGCAACGTAAGCCATTATTGACCCCCTTCAGTTACTAGCGCTACCTGGTCGGTCGCGGTTGGTAGAGTAGCAATGAATGCCACAATGTCGTTGATATCTTTGTCGTTCCTAAGCATGCGCGACATGCTAACCATCTGTGGACCGAACCAATCGTCTGAATGCGAGCCTCTGACTCCGGTTCTGAAATTCTCTAATTGTCGTTTCAAGTACCAGTCCTCCTGTCCACTAAGCCTTGGTGAATGGGTTGCGTAGTTGCCTTCACCGTTCATACCGTGACAGGTGCCACAGGTGACCCAGAGCTTTTCGCCTCGTTCGACGTCGCCGACAGTTGCGGATTCGCTCTCGTGAGGTGGAAGCGTGGTTATGTAGGCGCTGACGTTGCGAATAGCAGCAGCATCCGCCAGTACCTTGGCCATGGGCGCCATCTGTTTGCCGAACTCGTCATTCTCATGGGCGCCGCGGATATCGTGTTTAAAGTTATGCAGCTGCGTCTCCATATACCAGGCCGACTGTCCGCTCAACTTCGGCGAGTTCAGCGCAACATTGCCTTCGCCCTGTTGGCCATGACATGCAGCACAGACACCATATAGGGCTTGTCCTACGGCAACATTACCTTCACCGATAGCCTGGGTCTCCGCGAACGTTACCTGTTCAGCCTGCCAGGAGTCGAAGTCTTCCTGGGTGTCGACAGTGACCTTGCCACGCATCGTGAAATGTCCCAGACCACAAAGTTCTTCACAGAGTACGTCGAACGTACCGGTTCTGGTCGGCGTCAACCACAGATAGGAGACGAGGCCGGGAACCAGATCCATTTTTACGCGAAACTCCGCTACGGCGAAGTCGTGAAGAACGTCTTTTGATCGGAGGTTGAACTTGACTGGTTTATCGATTGGGATATGTACTTTGTTGCTGTAGATAATGAGGTCATCCGCGCTGTGCGGATCTTTTGGATTGACCCCAAGGGGGTTGGAGATGCTAACGAGAGAGGCGTCTGAGGTACCCATCTTGTTGTCTTTACCGGGAAGCCGGTAGGTCCAGCGCCATTGTTCGCCAACTGCCTCAAGTTCCCAGGCTTCGTCGGGAACGTGCACGAAATCATTCCATACATAGAGACCGGGAGCCAGTATCGCCGCGACGCCAATTGCTGTGACTACCGTTAACCAAAGCTCAAGTTTGGGATTCTCTGGTTCGTATCGGGCCGGTTCACTGTTTTCGCCGCGATTTCGATATCGAATCACGGCGTAAGCCATAAAGAGGTTTACCGCGATAAACACTGCGCCTGTAACCCAGAAGGTGATATCTACGGTTAGATCGATGGTTCCCCAGTTTGAAGCCAGGGGAGTAAACCACCACGGACTGAGAAGGTGAAAGACTATTGAACCGATGACCAATAGTATAAATACGATTGCGACAAGCATACTTCTTCCTCCCAGAACAATTTCTGACTATGGACTGTTGTTGGATCTATTTTTTTACAACTATGTTGATCACGCTGACTTCTGTCAGGGGTAGGGTTAATTCAAAGCTGTAAATTAACTTTGAATGCTATTCGAAGTCAACAGCAATGCGTTGTTTTGGGGCGCTTTGCCAAGGATGGGGCACCTGGGGCTGGCTAACGAAAAGTATAGGGAAACGCGAGGGAGCCATAGGAGTGCGAGTGCCTCTGTTGTGTGAATTCCTTGCTGCGGAATATGTGGGCGTAGGAAACCTTAATGCCACGGTACATTATGCTAAGTCCAACCGCGCCATCTAAGACAATAGATTCTTTGGTGACGCTATGGCTTTCTCGGAAAGAGTTACCGTCCAAAAAGATGTCATGGCCCACCAGTCGGGCATCGAATGACACAAAAGCGTGCATACCCCAGTTTCTATCAACGCTCTGTCTGGGATCCCAGATGACGTCCGGAGTTGTGTTATCACCCCCGGGCCGCAACGCGGAGGTGCCAAAATCATTTAGAATCGCCCAACCGACCCGCATTTCTGCTCCAGCGTTCAGGTAAGTGCGGACGTTCCCAAGCGAAATACCGCCATGATCGATCAGATCGAATCCGAAACGGGAATTCGCGTTATAGATGTACTTGTGTTTGCGTTTGTGCTCCCAGAGGAGAATCACCCTAACTTCGTTGGATAACTGGTTGTCCCAACCACGAAACTTTTCGAACCCGCGCAGGTCATGGATGAAATCCTGGGCTTCCTGTCCGAATGCTGCTGGGCCAACGACCCCAAAGCTTGCTTCTAACGAGTCGAGTTGATCGTCGTTCCTGGTCTGATACGCCATGCTGAAAAAGAGCCATCCCGCATAGGGTCTGTCATCTTCAATGATATCTGTACGATTCAGATCCTGCGGCGTATAGATCGTCTGTCCAATGGAGGCGATCGCGTTTCTCTTGAGTCCGTCCTTTTGTTTATGGAAGAACTTGAGCCTTTTGTTGATGGTCCTTATCCAGCCGGGTAGTGCTGGGTCTTCCAGATAGTCCGCGAGGTCAGGTGAAACCCAGGACGCCCGGATACCATTGGTGTAGTCCTGATCAGTTTCGGAAAAAAGGTCGTTTTCGATATAAAGATTGAGGGTCCAGTGCTCCGTCTGATCGCGGCTCGCATGTGCGGGGGAGATCATAAGCGATAGTGCAAGGAGATGACCGAATACGATCAGGCACCTGGTCGTTGGTCCATTCATAGATGGCTGGGCGATTAGTTTTGGGAACTATACCTTGTAGCCCGGAGTTAGTCTTTCATCAAGAGGAGGGGACCGGGCGCGCCGATCAGCGACTCGCCCGGTTTGGGGGGGTTACTTGCTGGGAGGGCCTCCATGGTGTTTGCCGAATCTGCGGTGACCTCGTGGCCTTTCACCACCATTTTCCTCAAAACGGGCCCGACGAGACTCTTTTGCTGCTTCACGCTCTTCGTCGGTCATGTTTTCCCATTTTTCCCGTTGTGAGCTGCGTCGTTCCTTATGCGCTGCTCTACGCTCTTCCATGGCTGCCTTGCGTTCTTCGGGCGTCATGGCTTCCAATGCCGCACGACGCGCTTCACGCTCATCTTCATTAGCGAAGGCCGGGATACTAAAACTCATGGCAATGGCGGGGACGATTGCGATTAACCATTTCCTCATTTTCTAACTCCTTCTGGGTTGTTGTAACTCCTATACGAAGCCAAGTCGGATTTCTGTCGTTTTTAGCTGAACTGAAACTGAAGATCAGTTTGTTTGCATTATCTCGATAGTTACACCATCCGGACTCTCGACAAACCCGTTTTTTGGACCGGGGATGAATGGAATTTCCTGCCACCAGTAAAAGCCCTGCGCTGGCTTGAGGATCCTGATTCCAGGCGTGTTAGCTTCTTGCATATTCGACATTTGCTCTTCCACGTCCGTTACGTGGAAGCCAAGATGATCGAGCATGGTGAACATATTGGGAGATGGCTTGAATTCGCTCCGAGAGGATATCAACCAGAAATCGCCAAATCGGATTGCAGGAAGTGACGGTACTGATTTGAAATTTGTTGCCTCTCCTCCGAACTGCTCCTGGTACCATTTGATGGTCTTCCCCGGTTCCTGGGATACTACATGGGCGTGGTGGAAACCTGTCAACTCAGTATCCTGCAGGATTTCGACCTTCTGGCCCCACGGATCTTCGATAAAAGCGTGTGTAAATTGTCCACCCAGGGTGTGCGCGGGCTGAACGATCTTGGCGCCTGATAGCTGTAGTGAGATGAGCTGTGCTTCCAGGTCCGCAAAGCTAAACCCGAGATGGTCCAAGGCTGTACCGTCACTCGTTTTTAAGGTCGATGGTGCTGCCGATCCATCTGCCCCTGGTCGATTCTTCGGCGCAAATAGCAGCAGGGTCCTCGCGAATCGAACGCCATGGAAATTAGCAACCTGGAGCTGCTCACCAGACATATTCTCTGCATACCAGTGAGCGGCACGAACTGTGTCTTCAGCACGTACGTGTACGTGATGGAAATCAGCTGCGTTTGACGAAGCGGCAAGCAGGCTCGCGACGAGCAATATAGTTGATCTCAATGTGACTCCTAAATTTATAGCGGTTTTTATTTTGGCAGCTTCAGAGCATACCGAAATTGCCCCAGGGTTTCTTGACTGGACCCTGACGTAAGATCGCGAAGGGTACTTGATTTGATTTCGCTTTGGGAGCAGCCTTCTAGGTGGGGTAGCCAGTTAAACAAGTGGAGGGGAGCATGCCACATAGATTTGTAAAATTTAGTTTGGTCCTGATCTTACTGTATCCGGTGGCTACAACATTCGCGGATCTGGAGTCAGATTTTCGTCAGGCATATAGGTCTTACAATCAGTACCTGGAGGCAGATGATGTGCCACTCGCGTTGGGTGCAGCGGCTGATGCTTACAGACTAGGATCGAAACTCTATGGGCGAAAACACGTCACGACCGCAAAACTCGCCATTAATTATTCATCGCTGCTGAACGATACTAGGGACTATAAAGAGGCTGCCAAGGTCTTGAAAGGAAAGCTCAAGGTAATGGAAAAAGCCTATGGGGAGGATGCACATGACGTGGTGTCTTTGCTTGTTGAGCTTGGCCGGGCCCATTTTGATCCAGGTAAACCGGACCGAGGTCTGGAGTATTTTCAAAGGGCTTCTGCCATCCTGGCAAACCACGATAATCCTATCGTTACTGGTACCAGGAACTTCGATATTGTCACTATCTTGTTAAAGCGACGTGCGAACATGCAAACGAGGCCCTTCGTTGAAGCAGCCTACGCCGCATTTGCCGACTCCTTGGAAGAAAATGACGTTAGGTTGGGTTTAGTGAACTATCACATGGCGTTATTTGCGACGTCAGATGACCGACTCATTGATTCGGTAGCCCACCTCAATCATGCGCTAACGGCATTTAAGACTGATAACGACCAGATGGGTAACCTGGAAAGAACCGTTCGCGTGATGCTGGTGAGTGCCCTTGAGCGATCCGAGCAAAGTGAGCTTGCTACGGAGCATTGTTTAGCGGTGGGCCAACGTCAGGAATGGAGACTTCCCGCCCGACCTCTTTATCTTAAGCCACCGAACTTTTCCAAGGAAAAGGTGGAGATTTCTTTGGATAATAAGAAGGAGAAGGAACAGTTGGCGGGCCGGATTACAATAAGCTTCAGTGTAGATGAGAATGGTTTTGTCAGAAGCCCTCGGGTCGCTAGCTCGACCGCGCTAGGCCTGAATGAAGCTGCCCTGGAGGCTATCAGTGACTTTCGGTATGCACCGCGTTT
This sequence comes from uncultured Gammaproteobacteria bacterium, assembly GCA_913045175.1. Lineage (GTDB taxonomy): Bacteria > Pseudomonadota > Gammaproteobacteria > Pseudomonadales > Azotimanducaceae > UBA7455. Next base: position 6,256 of record CAJWQG010000026.1, read on the forward strand.
TGTGGATGGTAGCCCGGTCGCGACGTCCGGTGTCGATTTCACAATGTCCTATGATTTCTCGCAGCAGACAGTAAAGAAAAATAGATTCTCTATACCCCCGCTCCGTAGCAGTAAAACCGGCGTTCCACTATCCGGTGGCACGATAGATGAATTTGGCGGCGGTGGTGGCGGTGGTAAGTAATCAACCTGGACTCTGATCATGTTGAGGTCGGAAAACAGAAACCCCGACGAACCCGATTACGATCGTCCACCCCACCATACTGAAACCCGCGGTCATCGCCAGAGCCGTTGCGCCGGTTGCGCCAAGGATGCTTCCCAACCCGTCGCAGCCGATGATCAATCCTTCAACGTGGCCTGATATTGACTTGCAGGAATGAATCGCTGCTAGAAAGGGAAGCCCGATGGGCAGGCAGGTTAGCACTGTAAAGAATCCCATAGTGATAAACGCCAAAGTGTGATTCATCGTGTCACAGTATTCCGCCAGGACCGGAGAAAAAAGAACGAATACTGCAACACCTGTCGCGGCGGACATACTGCATTGAGGCCAAAATTTTGCAGTAGCGAAATGACCAAAAAACAGGGCGCCGAGTCCACTACCTCCCAGGACCGCAGCTAGCCCGATTCCCATCGATAGAGCAGGACTGCCGAGCGCTGTTTGTGGTCGATATATCACCAGTACCTGTAAGGCCGTCGAGGCAATTCCAATCAGAACCCCTGCGGTAACCGACAGAGGGTTCCCCGGTGTGTGGCGTTCTCTCGCGAGAATGACCATAAGTATCAGCAATGCCAGCAAAGCCGCAAGCAGCGCGTGGATGGCAATCCGCTTCGAGGGCTCAAAAATAAACGGTCGATCGTCAGTAGCCGGGTTAGCAAGAGATGGGTAGGTCGCAATCACTGCGTCGCAATCTGTGGCGATACTTCGTAACCTTTCAACTTCGGCGTTGGTGAAAGCTTCGTTACGAGCAATCAACAAATGGGAGAACGGATTGGTTGGTTCTGATAGTTGGAAGCTTAGAATGCTGTCGTCTCGGTTACCGTTTGCTGCAAGGATCGCAGCATGGGTGCGTGAAGCCAGTTCTGTTGAATTCTGGATCACCGTCAGGACGCCATGCGGTTGCAGATGATTAAGGTAATCCTGGATGGCCTCAACCGTTAGAACGCGAGCATCGACGTGGCTACGGCCTTGACCTGCTGCGGGGGAAGTTTGCAGTAAATTAAGATTGATCTGATCCCAACGATGATCGGAGGAGGCAATGAACCGCCTTGCTTCGGCGATATGAGCGCTGACCCTCGGGCTCTCAAACACTCCGCCTGCCCACGAATCCAACCCGCGCGCAATTTGAATGGTCTGAGGATTTACCTCAACAGCATCGATGTGCGCTGCCCCCCTGCTGTAGTGAAACTACTGTATCGAACCCGGCTCCGGACCCTAACAAGAGCACATTGTCGCGTTTGGCACTCTGCAGAGCGAGACGTTTTAGCCGCGCAAGATTCTCGACATGTGGATCGCTGAAGTGGGGTTATTTACCGTCCCAGGCAACAGCGCGAGTGACAAACATGGCATCCGTAAAAAAGTAAACGACAGATTCTCTTTTGGTTCTGATGACGTCAGTTCTGGCGTAGGCGGATGTGGCGTGCTGATGATCTACCAGTCCCTCGCGTTCGACGGTGTTCTTCAGATGCGTTTGGACGCCGACGGAGCCGAGTACATTGAAAGGTAACAACGAAACCAACACAGGTCCTGCGATCACTAATCCTATGACCGCGCCTGAGATTTCACCGACGTAAAGGTGCGTACGTTCGGTCGAGTCTGCCATTCGATGCCAGGCGAGTGTGGTAGCAGCGCCAAACAGAACGAAGGGCCAGGCGAATACACCCAACACCCATGCCGCATGGTAACTAACAATTAGCCACCAGGCGGGTGGCATTGATGCGAGGAGGGCCAATGACACAAATAACAGGTTGAGCTTATGCCCGAACGCTTTTGTCCAAAGCGCGCCAATACTTAAGCCCAGCAGACACACTGCAAGCGCCAGATAGGTTAGGTCGAAATAATAAAGGATTGAGGATAATCGAGTGACCGCGAGTTCCCATGCACCAATCACACAGGAAAGTAACGTGAGAGAGAAGACCAGCGGTAGGTGTTTTGTATTCATTAGGTGGTGAATCCTGACATACACCGGGCGAAAAGTATGGACTAAGACAAACGGCGAAAAAAAAGCTACGGTTAGCAGGCCTTCGCAAAGTTAGTTTTGATTTACAAGATGAAAATAAATTGTAAATTGTGAGCCATTTGCCAAGTCACTGGACCTTGGATTACCCTGCCTTAATCAAGGTCAACAATCAGGCATGAATCATGGCATTTCCGAAGTCGGTAACTATCACTGATGACACTATGCGGGAGGGGCTGCAGATTGAGAGCGCCGACATACCCGTTTCCGAAAAACTACGTCTGCTGGACGCGCTTGGCGAGACTGGGGCCAAGGTTATCTCCATAGGCTCGTTTGCTCATCCTAAATGGACGCCGCAGATGGCGTGCATCGACGAGATTGCCGAGAAATTTGTACCGAAGGAAGGAATCAGATACACAGCAGCAGTGTTTAACCAGAAGGGTTTTGAGCGAGCCGATGCCTATTACCCCAAGATTGACATACGCACCGGCCGAGGCGGATTCTCATCCAACGTAGAATTGTGCGACACCTTTGCGCGACGCAACTACAACCGTACTCAGGCCCAGCAACTTGCTACCGTTAAGGGAACCGTCGAGGCTGCCGTGAACGCGGGTGCGGAAAGCGCGAGTGTTGGTTTAGGTAACCCGTTTGGCTCGAATTATGAAGGGCCGTTTTCTCTTCAGCAGCGAATGGATCTCCTTGAAGAGATCGTTGCTCAATACCGCGAGGGGGGAATACCAGTCACGAAGGTGACTTTTCTAGATGCGATGGGCTGGAACGCACCCCACCTGGTCGAAGAGACTCTGGAGGCGATTTCCGAGAAGTATCCGGAAGTGACTAAATTCCATATGCATCTGCATAACTCTCGGGGTCAGGGAATCGCGAGTTTTTATGCCGCGTTGAAGTTCGGGGTTGATAGTTTTGATACTTCTATTGGTGGTATGGGCGGTTGTCCATACTGTGGCAATGGCCGAGCTGCGGGACATGTACCTACAGAGGACTTTGTTGACCTTTGCCATGAGCTTGGAATCGTAACTGGTTACGACCTGGATAAATTGATCGAAGCTGCTGCCATTGCTGAGGAAGTTGTTGGCCATCCGCTTTGGGGGCACGTATCCAAGGCTGGCCCCAGACCAAGAGACGACCGGTTGTATCCGAGGGACATGCCGTTCGTGGAAACGTTAGATGAAGCGGCGCATTTTCGAAACGGCCCCGGTGTTTACGAGGGTCAATTATCACCCTGGAAAGACGGGGATGCGCTAAGTAGATGAGGCACGACCGACGTACCAGTGGTACGTCGCAGCGTGTCGAACGGCTGGGCATGGCGGTCCGACGCTTCGGGGCCCAGACCGTAAGGTGCTCCAAGGATGGATGCTTGGCACGACCTACTTTGGATTAAATGGTATCTCGATGCCTAGCCGGGCTTATCGAATTCTGGTTCATCGAAGACAGGCGTTTCGAACACAGCTTTCGGCGGGCGTAGTTCGTGTCCGGCTGAAGCCGCATGCACACCATGATCCGGATGGAACATCTTTCCTGGCTCTCCGTCCGGCCCCCACACTTCTGCGGCACCGTGTATAGACGTCAGGGACGCGTAACCGGCGCGAACGGTGGCAAGATCCGTAAGTTCGTCGGGCTCGTAGCCTGAATCCACCATATGAAAATGGATCTTGTCATCTTCAACTTTCTCTATCGCGCTTTTTACTGCGCCAAATTTCCCGAGTTCGGACCAGCGAATGCCGCTGACATCCCCGCGAGGTACGCCAGGTACGTTGAGATTTAATGCGCTTCGTTCCGGGGCATCAGTTAATGTCGGTAATACTTCGACGGCGATCGCCGCGGCCGTCTCCCAGAACCAGACGTCTTCTGCTCGCGCGATACTGACGGCGAGCGACCGAATGCCAAAATTCTGACCAGCTAACGCGGCGCCAATGGTTCCGCTATGTAGTGCTGCACGCCCTGTATTCAAGCCGGCGTTTATACCGGACACCACAACATCGGGTAGCGGACCGAGTGCTTGAAGATAGCCAGCGAGGACGCACAATGCCGGTGGTCCCTCTATGCCGTAGGCAGGACCCTCAAGTCCTTCGATCGACGATCGGGTCACAGCAATGGGATTTCCTGAACCCATTCTACCCAGTGACGCACCGGTCCCTGACGCGTCATGGTCGGGTGCAATAACGATGACTTCGTAGCCAGCGCCTCCTATCTGGCGCGCCAATTCGTGGATACCAGGGCTTTCGATCCCGTCGTCGTTAGTTATCAATACTCGCATTTACATCTACCATTTAGGTCTACAGGGGATTTGTAGCAGAAACTTCATGAGGCCAGATTAAGTGAGCCAGATCAAGGTTTTATCTCTGGACAAGAATATGATGATAGACAAATAGTCAGTTACTTGGCTGTGGCCCTGAAAAACATGAGTGCGATTGAAACGATTGATAGCTCCGCTGCGATACCCAAAAGTAGTATCTCCTGGGTTATCGTCACGATATTCGTATTTTCCAGCTTACTGGTCGTCAACTACCTGAGACCGCCCGATAACCGGCAGTTGGAAGAATGGGGCTTTGTGGCTGTAATTGATCCATCAAGGATAGGGTCTGTTCACGCCCGACATCATGAAGGTCACGAGATAAATAGGGACTTTTTTGTTGGCCAATGGTCTCTGGTGTTCTTTGGTTTTACCTATTGCCCGGATGTCTGCCCGATGACACTTTCGGTACTAAAAAAAGTCTCAGTTGAGCTGGGGACGGATGCACCGCGCGTCGTCATGGTCAGTGTGGATCCAGAAAGGGATACGCTGCCGGTTCTTAGTCAGTACATCCAGGCGTTCAGCGATGAGTTTCATGGCCTGACGGGTGATATGGATCAGATTCAAGTACTCGCAAATGAGTTTCATGTCGTGTTCGCTCAGTCTCAGTCTCAGGAAAACTATATGGTGAATCATACGACTAATGTGGGGCTCATTAATCCGCGTGGTGAGTATGTAGGTCACTTCAGAATTCCGCACCGTCCTGAGCAGATCGTTCGTGTGCTTGAAACATTAATGCAGTGCCATGTCGCACAACTTGACGATAACCCTGGGCGCGATTGTATTGCTCGCGCTGATCTTCGGTGTTCCTGCGGTATTGGTCCCCAATGTTATGGACGATGTGCCTGCTCGCTCAATGACCAAGGTGCTTAATGTGCATCAGGAAGCGGCTAATATAATTGGCAGAACTTTCGCGAAGCATCGAGATCTTAATCATCCTGGCAGGTTGGCGCTGCTTCCCGCTAACACTACCGAATGGATAGAGCTGATTAATCCATTAGGTAGAAAGGTACCTGGAGGTGGTCCGGCGATTTTGCCATGGGCCAACGGAGAAACAGGTGCTATTGGCCTGGCGGGCGATGCCTATCAGGTTAAGCTAACGATCCCCGCGTATCGAGAACTCGGGCACCGGGAAACGATATTTCTGGCAAAGGCAGCGGCTGATGATTAGCTTCCTACGCAAACTGACTGTTGCTGCGCTTACGATGGCTGTCGTAATGACCGAGGTCAGCGTCAGATAAAACCAGTCAGCCGGCAGCAGGTGCACCGCAGGCCAGCGAGTGAGTCCGACCATAAGGCCGTAAATTCCACCGATGAGTAGAAAAACGACAGCTGCAACCGCATTTGCTTTCATTAGAGATTCGGCGGGTCTGTGAATGAGAAGTCCTGTGTCCGGGCAGGTCCTGAATTGTTCGCTCATCGCATTGCTACCCCACTTTTTTCTTGTTCTTCAACGACTTTCGCAGCCGTCCCTTTCTCGCCTTCTTCAACGACATGAATCTTGCCAATCATCAGATGGTGACCAATCCCGCAGTATTCATTACGGTTCACGCTGAACTCGCCGCTTGTGTTGGGCTTAAGCGTAAAGACGTGCTCATATTTGGGTACGATCTGTATGTTTATATTTGCCGGCTGAAGCGAGAATCCGTGTTGCCAGTCCATGGACGTCAGGTGAAACCGATAGCTCTGTCCTTGTTCCAACTCGATGATTGGCCAGAAATCCCAGAGCCGCGAGACCATATAAACATCCCCCCGGGCGGTGGGCGCACCACAGGATAGTTTCTGGGCCCCTCGTTTCTGACGGTATAGGCCTCAACCATCTTATGGGTTTTCTCCATGAACATCTCAGGCGTGGTTTTGTAGGTCTCGTTAGAAAGGTTCTGGTCGCCCGTCACATGCCAGGAAGGCATCATGAAAGACATTACGAGCCCCCAGATAAATACCAGCAAAATCCAGATCAACTCGGATCTGTCGATAGGGTCATTCCATCAGAGTTTTGATTTGGGCGGGCTAAGCGTTGTCATCTGTGGCTCTCCCCAACTAACTGGCGATCGGTATGCTGATGATCTCCATGATGCCCCATATCAGGTACAGCACGGCGGGTACGGCGACACCAAAAAATAGCAGTATGAATGGGTTGTCCAGAACGCGTTGCATTAGGGGAGGGGTGGGTTCGTCATCGTTCATCAGCAATACCTTTTTGTAGTTCGTGGTAAATATATCGCTGTAAGCGAGGACCACATTGACCGAGGTCAATTACCGTCGCATTGGTTGAAAATAAGGCCTGCAGGTAGCTGGCGGGCTGCTGAAGGGCAGTGTGTTAAGGGTCGTAATGCATCTTCATGTAGAGAATGCCGGACGAGAATGTGATGCGCCAGGCGAGTTCGACTTCACTGTCAAATAATGGATCTGTTTCCTTTACAGTGGCGATCAGAGATTCCAACCAGTGGTCGTAGTATTCCAGCTTGATGTCGTAGTGGGAGTGATTGTGAGTTTCGGCAATACGATCCAGAAAATCGTTTTCGGTTTTGAGGATATGAAAGCTGATCATGTGGTACATGGATTTCTGCAACACGCCAATCTGGTTTTCCATATCGGTGTTCGCGAACTTGTCTCGAATATCTTCGGACATCGCGAAGAAATGATCGTAGAAGCATCGAAAGAATTTGCTACCTTTCTCTGAGTCAGACCCACCCACGACACGACCATAGCATTCTTCGAATAGCTCGTCGTAGTTACTTACCGACTAACATGTGAGGACTACTCACCAACCAACATATGGGCGTAAGGGTAAATCGAGACCGAAGTACCAGTGGTACTTCGCAGCTCGATTTACGACGGGACAGGACGTCGCGGCCGGATAACGCACCATGGACGGTTCGAGGGCACATTGATGGCTTACTCACCAACCAGCATATGCGCATAAGGAAGAACCTGCCCTTCCCACTGCAATCGCGCATGTGCACACCCGGCTGTCACATCCCTGAAAATCCGTTGCAACGTCCGACTTTCATGCAACTCGGTACCTCCGGCGGCTTCGAACAGACGTCTTGTCGCGTTGTTACACAGGCGAGCGGTAAAGGCTGCGTCACGAAGTATGCGCGCAGTGATGAATGGGTTTGGTGCGGGATTTATGTCCAGAATGTCGGCGGCAACCAGTGCGACGGTTCGGGCGGTATCGACTTCCGCGCTTGCCTCAGCAAGTCGAAGCAGCAAAGCTTGTTCCGCGGACGGACCAATTTTTCTGGCGAACTCATTGACGGCAGCCTGGGCCCCGCCAATGATCGGCCCAGCGATAATAAGGACCAGTAATGCCCCATGGGGAACGAGACTCATGCTTGCTGGTATTAATCGCTCGACTGGCAAATGTACCTTGTCACACACAGCGTCTTTTGAGCCCGTACCTCTTAGCCCTAGTACCTGCCAGGTGTCATCGATTTCGTATTCAGATTTATGTACCAGACCAAGGTATGGCTCACCATCTTCCTGACTGATTCCCAGTAGTAGCCAGTCAGCATGATCGCACCCTGAGTTGAAGCGCCACCGTCCGGAAACAATCGCACCGTCATCAGTCACAGCTTCCGTGTGTCCGACCGGGCCGAGCGATGCGGAAATCAGTGCCTTAGGGTTTTCCCAGACCTTTTCCTGTATTTCCGCTGGGTACAAACCGACTAGAAAGTTATGCGCGCCCCATACGAAATTACACCAACCGGCAGACATGTCACCTTCGGCGAGGATGCCACACACGTCGATAAACTCTCGAATCGTGGAAATGGAACCGGGCTTTAAGAGCTGAGGAAGATTCATATCCTGCATTGCCTGGACAACTTCAGGATGCAGCTGCCTAAGCTGCTCTGTTTCGACGGCTTGTTCCCGTGCCAGATCGGCAACAGCACCCGCTCGTTGGCGTAGTGTCGGTGGCTGAAACTCACTCATCAGATCTATAGCTCCAACGGCTCGATATGGGCGACCCGAGTCGAGTCTTCTTTCCAGACATCCGACGCATCAATGTAAAGCTCTACCCCATTTCCGTCCGGATCTGAAAAATAGAGCGACTGGGTGACGTTATGGTTTATGGCCATGGTCTCGACTTCTGCGTCATCCAGTCGAGCTTTTGCTTCGCGTAGCTTGTCCAAATCGTCACCTATTTTGAATGCGACGTGAGCCAGCCCAACAGATTGTTGGTCTGCCGGCTGCGCATCCTGCCCGACTTCCGCGACGGCGAAGTCATGATGATTTCCAAGGGAATAGAATGTCATGCCCTCGGCTTTTGCGCATACGGGTAAACCCAGCAAGCCTTCGTAGAACTCGTTTGCCTTTGCCATGTCGCTCACTTTAATGACGACGTGTCCTAGTGCTTCGATTTTCATGATGTTTAGCCAATGGAGTGCGTCCTACTAGTTTAATCAAGGGGCTCAGACATAGCGAGAGCTGTGGGGTAATGGAGACGCTTATGCAGTTTAGGTACACTTGGCTGCTCTCGATCACATAGGAAAACACCAATGCTCAAGCGCTTTCTCGTGCCGGAAGCTGATCAGGTTCTCATAAAAGAAGAAGTCATTCGTGCCGCGACCGAGGAAATATTCAGGAAGATGGGGCAAACGGATGAAGACGCGGCGCTTTCGACAGACGTATTGCTTACCAGTGATCTTCGCGGCTGTGAGAGCCACGGTGTATCCAATATGCTGCGGTCGTATATTCGAGGATATGGGGATGAAACGATCAACCCGCGACCCGACGTCAAAGTAATCCGTGAGTCGCTGGTTAGCGCGACGCTGGACGCAGATCGTGGCTTAGGAATTCAGGTTGGGCCAAAGGCGATGCAAATGGCGATAGACAAAGCCGAGGAAACCGGTATTGGATCCGTCGTGGTTCAGCATTGTGGTCACGCCGGTATGCTCGCGTACTACCCTCTGATGGCAATCGGACACGACATGATTGGTGTCTCGATGCATTCTGTCGGTGGGAGATTGCAGGTTCCTACATTTGGCGCCGAAGCAGTGTACGGCACCAATCCCATTGCCTGGGGAGTGCCAGCTGGGGAATTGCCACCGTTTGTATTTGATATCGCCACAACGCAGGTGGCTGCTAACAAACTCATGCTAACTCGTCGTATAGGTTCGCACCTTGAGCCTGGCTGGATAACCGATCTGCAGGGCGAGCCAATAATGGAAAACGTCAACTCACCTGAATACGGTGAGTTCCTGATGCTTCCCTTTGGCGGTACAAGAGAAAATGGCAGCCACAAGGGCTATGGATTTGCGACCATCGTCGACATCATGGGAGGGATCTTGTCGGGCAACGGACCCGGACACTTGGCCAAAGATGGATACGGACTGTTCATGATGGCGATGAAGGTTGATGCATTTGTTGATGTCGCCGATTTTAAGAAAGATACAGATCGATTACTTGAGCGACTGTCGACGATGAAACCGACAAAGGATCATGACCGTGTCTACTACGCTGGCCTTATGGAACATGAGGAAACGGAAAAGCGCAGACAAGAAGGTATTCCCTACCATAAAGAAGTAGTGGAGTGGTTCAACCAGACAGCCAAAGACCTGGATCTTAGTTACTCGCTACCCTAAGTGCCCGGAGAGACTGACCGAGCCGGCAGAGGGGTACTTCTTTGCTCCAGTCGTTCCCCGCTTACACCCCTCCACCGACTCTGGGGAATCGAGACCGCTATTCCCATTGAGTAGACGATATCGATCTACTGTTGAGCTGGGGGGAGGGGGGTACTGTTTCGCGACGCGAACATAGCGAACTCCCGCCGAGACCGCCTATGGCAACCCCGATATCACTCCGCCCAAGCGAACAATGAGAGCGCAAACGCGGCTCTCAGGAAGGTAGAGAGCGAGCGGCTCGAAACAGTACCCCCCTTCTCCCAGCGGACTACTTAGCGCCGGCTATTCCCGATGATAATTTCTTCATACACCTGAAATTTCATCGAAAAGATTTCTTCGTCGGAAACAACGACAGTAACCGTCCACTCTCCCAGTGGATCACCTTCGTGAAAAAACAAATTACCCAGCCATTTATCACTGAGGGTGCTGAATTTTTGGCGGATGACACGATTTTTCTCGTCCATTGCGCGCAGGGATCCAGAGGTGCGCCCCCGCGGCGGCGGGTAGTAAATACTCGACGTACCCGGAAAGACCTGCTTCATCTATTCCCAGACTTTCGATAAGTACGCCAAATTCGTATCCGGTTTCTTTGAGTCGAAGGGGAATTCGATTGTCTCCGGTAACTGTTATGGTCCCGTTGGCCATGTTTTTCTACATGGCCAAAAATAACTCGATAGTCGTCTGGGCCTGCTCGACAGGTAACTGCTACAAAGATAAGGACTAATGAACGGAGAAAGTGTAGATGCATAGGAATAACTCTAGCACTTCACTCGCACGGATTAGCACATTGGCGCTATGCTTGTGCTTTTCATGGACAGAAACTGAGTAATTAGATCTATGACCGATTTTGACAATGAAACAGCATTGGAATCTGCAGGCGAAGGACGATGGTCCGGACGCGTCAGCGGTAAATGGAATATCGGAGACGCCCCCAATGGTGGCTACCTGGTCTGCATCGCAATGCAGGCGATTCGCCAGTTGTCGCCACAACACCAAGACCCGCTCACCGTAACGGCACATTACCTGCGTACTGGGATTCCGAATGCGCCGTGCGAAGTGAGGGCAGAAAGCCTTCGGGTTGGTCGGACAGTCAGTACTGCAAGGGCAACCCTGTCTCAGGAGGGTAAGTCACGACTGGAGGTGCTCGCGGGTTTCGGAGACCTATCGCAGACTGGCGACGAAGATGCACCATCGTTGCAAATACCAGCACCGGAGATGCCGACATCTGATGAGTGTCCGCAGCGATCTGCTGAGGAGCAGGGCGTTGCGCTGCCATTATTGGAACGACTGGATATACGGATTCACCCGGATGAGGTTAGGGCCGGTAGTGCGGGCGAGGCCCAGGTATCTGGATGGATTCGACTGGCGGATGGTCAGTCCCCGGACTCCTTAACTGCAGTGCTCTTTGCAGATGCCTTTCCTCCTTCAGTATTTGGCCTCTTAGGAAATATCGGTTGGGTACCGACTCTAGAGCTAACGGTTCACGTAAGGCGTAGGCCTTCTCCAGGTTGGGTCTTGGGTCAGCTTCATACCCGTGATCTAAAGGACGGGAGAATGGTAGAGGACGGATATCTTTGGGATTCTAACGGAGAACTACTGGCGCAATCTCGTCAAATTGCATTGCTTCTTCCCCGTTCCTAGCGCCCGGATTCTCATTTCCTCGCCTCGTTATTTATCTGTTATTATCAAGGCGAGTAAACATCTGAATTGAAACCATGGCAGACGTTGAACTTCAAAAACACATGCTGAATAAGCCAATCACGGTCAAGCCAGAGATGACCGTATTCCAGGCTGCACATCAGATTCTAAAGCACAAAATTTCCGGGGTATGTGTAGTCGACGATTACAACAATTTGGTTGGCGTGGTATCGGAACTGGATTGTTTGCGCACTATCGTCAATTCAGGTGAAGAGGCGGACACAGTCCTGGTCGCGGATGTGATGACTACCGAGATCGAATCCAGCCATCCTCACGATGACATTATTCGAGTCGCCAGCTCTATGCTTGATAATAAACATCGACGACTCCCGGTCTCCGTCGACGGAAAATTAGCGGGACAAATTACCTGTCGTCAGATTCTCAAGGCGATCAAGGATTTTGCGGCGCCTGCTGACCCCTCTGAAAAGACACAGTAATCGATAAGGTATATCCGTGAGATCCAACGTCGTATTTACGTTCATTGGTGAGGACAAGCCTGGTCTGGTTGAGTCTATCTCCAGCATCATTAGTGATCACCAGGGTAATTGGCTGGAGAGTCGTCTGAGTCAACTGGCGGGAAGGTTCGCCGGTATCATTCAGGTTGGTGCGGATGACGATCGAATAGAAGGATTGATAAGTTCGTTACAAGGACTTAAAGATCAGGGTCTTACCGTTGTCGTAGAACGCGGCAGCGAGGCAACTGATGAAAAGACCAGTACGCACGTATTAATGCTTTTGGGTCTTGATCGCCCAGGCATCGTGCACGATGTTTCAAGCGCGCTTGCTGCGCAAAATATCAATGTTCTGGAACTCAACACGAATATAGTAAAGGCAGCGATGACCGGCGAGCCAATGTTTGATGCAAAAGCGGTTGTTGAGTACGCGTCCAGTACTGATCTTCTGCAATTGGCAGAAGAGCTTGAGGTCATTTCCACGGACTTAGGGGTCGATATCGAATTGGAGGATTAGTGACATGCAAGGGATTGTAAATAGCGTCATAACGGGAATCATAACTACAGGCGCCTTACTGGTTTTGCTGACCGGATGCGCATCGAATGAGGAAATCGAACGTGAGCTGACCACCTATATTGGTGATTACGTGAACGAGGCAATTTCCAGGCTTGGTAGACCTGACAGAATCTACGACATGCAGAACGACACCAAGGAATACCACTGGGTCACCAACTCTGCCAATGCGACGATTAACACGAACGTTATGGGCATTCCCATGCCCCAGAGTAAACCGCGAAAGTGTAAGCGTGTGTTACTTGTTGATGAAAGGAAAAAGGTCATCGGGCACTTGGTGGAAGGTAACTGCTGATGAGCATTGCTGATTGACGGCGGATACTGTTTCGCGCGGCTCGCTCTCGGCCTTCCTGAGAGTCTCGTTTGTGCCTTCGTTGGCCGCCTGGCGGAGTGATACCGGGGTTGCCATAGACGGTCTCGGCGGCCGGTCGCTATGTTTGCGTCGCGAAACAGTACCCGCCTCCCAGCAGCTAAGTAGTAGATTCGATACCGTCTACGCAATGGGGTTAGCGATCTCGATGCCCCAGAGCTGGTGGAGGGGTGCTTGTTTGCGTAAGGAATATATTCACCGCCGTAGAGCCGCTCCTGGACCCTGACTCATTTGAGACCCCGATCGCGCCCGAAAGCGAAAATGCAAGTCTCCGTAAGGCGGGGAACGACTGGAGTAAACAAGTACCGCTCCACCGGCTCGGTCGGCATATTGTAGGAGTCCGCTGGCGGCGCCTACTCTGCTGTCGCTGTGTAACCCTTTTTCAGAAGGTCCCAGTCAATTTCATAACCGAGCCCCGGTTCGGTAGGTGCATACACCAGGCCCTTGTCGTCGACTTCGATGTCTTCCACCAGTCCAAACTTGTTAGCCCCGGTGCAGGGGAATACTTCGTAGAACTCGCAGTTGGGTACCGCCATAGTTACATGTAGATTGGCGACATTGTTCAGGCTGTTACCACCGTGGTGGATCTCACACATCATATTGAACCCTTCCGCCAGGTGGCAGGTACGAACCAGTGGCGTGATTCCTCCCGTGACCGCGACATCGCCGCGAAGAATATCCGTGGCCTGCTGGGTAATCCAGGGAGTGTTACCGTAGAAACGCCCAGGTACGTATTCGGTGGACATAATCGGAATGTCGAGTTTGTCGTGAAGTTTGGTATAGCTGTAGATGTCCTCTTCGACTAGTGGATCTTCGTACCAGTAGTAGTCCAGTTCCTCGATAGCGCGACCTACACGAAGCGCTTCCGCATAACGATAGGCCCACATAGAGTCGAGCATAAGCAGCATGTCATCGCCGACGGCTTCACGAACCGCCTGGCAGATCTTAATATCAGTTTCGGGATCACCGTGGGGATGTAACTTGTGTGCTGACCAGCCAAGTTCTTTAAAGAGGATGGCTTCCTCGGCGTAAGCTTCGATAGTTTCGTGGTAGGCCGTGCTCGAATATGCGGGAACCTCATGCTTGCAGGTGCCGAGTAAACGGTGGATAGGTTGTCCGGCCAATTTACCGTTGATATCCCAAAGGCATATATCGACAGCACCGATCACGTTGGTAAAAACAGACCGGTTCATCTTCCACATCTCCCACCAGATTTGGCCGATATCCAGCGGGTTGCGATCCATAATAATGGGTTTGATAAATTCGATCAGACCCGGGGCAAAGTGATCGGCTCCCATGCGCGAGGAACCAAGAAACGCGTTGCCGCTAACGCCCTCATCGGTCTCCACGGTAACCACGCCCAATTGTCGAGTCGACCCAAACTCCGTGCCGACGCCCGTTTTCCAGGCTTCAGTGGTCCAGTCGAACATATCGACTTTTACGTTGGTAATTTTCAAGTCATTTCTCCCCAAGCGTTTTGGCGCAAAGCATACACGAAATATTTTACTCTATGATCGCTTGATGTATCGCCTTCGCGAAGTCGAGTTGCATCCCGCCGCGTGGCTGCTGCACCATGATGACAGCGACCAAATCATTTTCAGGGTCAGTCCACGACACGGTGCCGAACGCACCGCCGCCGCCGAATGCACCTTTACCGCGGTAATCGTTTGCCACTTTCGGGTCCAGCGTGACGCTGACTGTGTATCCGGCACCGATGCCCTTTCTGGCCTTGAGTCCGTATATGGGAACGTTTGCGGCCTGATTGCTGCTCATCATCTTTACACTTTCCGGACTAAGCACCCGACGCCCAAAGAATTCACCGTCATCCAGCAGCATCTGCTGGAAGTGAAGATAGTCTTCAGCGCTACTGGAAAGCCCTGCAGATGCAGAGAAATACCTGGGGGACCCCTGAATTGCCTTCTTGGGCTTTTTGTTGGTCTTACCTTTTATGGAGCTAGTTATCACCACAAGTTTGGATTGCTTCTCGCCCGGAACCCGGAAGTAGGTGTTGTTCATCTCCAGCGGGTTGAAGACTCGTTCCTGAAGGAACTCATTGAATGGCGTTTCCGTGACGATTTCGATGATGCGAGCGACCACGTCGAGGCCGGTAATCGGGCTATAGGCTCGTTGTGTCCCGGGCTGGAAATCCAGCGGCACCTTTCCGAGCTTTGGAATGTACTCGGCAAGGGTCTGGTCTGCGGTAGCCGGTTCTACCTGATCGACTTTCGAACCGAGCCCACCGCTTCTAAGTCCGGAAGTGTGTGTAAGCAGGTGGTGGATGGTTACGGGTGTATCGACAGGCACCAGGCGATGTGCGGGGATTTCCTTACCCTTGGACTTGCTCTTGGGCTTAGCTTTAGAAGCGGATTTGACCTTGCCATCGGCCGGTCCGACAGGGACCGCAACTTTCATATCGGCGAACTCGGGGATGTATTTTGAAACCGGGTCGTTCGGGCTCATCAGTCCTTCTTCAACGGCGATCATCGCGGCAACGCCCAACACGGCTTTTGTCGAGGAGGCCATGCGAAAGATTGCGTCGGGCTCTATCTCTCGACCTTTTTCCACATTCATATCGCCATGGGTCGAGAAATGAACGACTTTGCCGCGTCGCGCGACTGCTGTGACCGCGCCCTGAATATTCCCAGCATCCATGTGTTTCTGCATCACCTCGTGGATACGGCGCAAGCCATTGGTAGACATTCCAACAGACTCTGCCTTGGCCACCGGCATCCTGGTCGGTGCGTGCATTGGCTCGGCTGATGCTAGCGGGATTGTAACCAATGAAAATGCGAGAAGGACTGGCGTTATATTGTGCTTTGATATGAGTTTGATATTGGTGTTCCTTTTGAAAAGCCGACGAAGGCCGGACATAGTTTTGTCGCGAAGAATACACGAATCCGTCAGTTAGCAGGCGTCCCAACGTTATCGAATTGTAAATCTTCGCAAGCGTATTTGGAGTAAGGAAGGCGGCTACGCATTCGCCCGTTGGTACTTGAATTTTAGGCAAAGTTAGGGTGATCGCCGAATTGTGGTGTCTTATTAAGCCAGGTACCAGGTTTTAGGAGCAGACGACGATCGCACCAGCGAGCAGGTAGAGAGCTATGTCAAGATGGGCAGGGCCATCGGCGGGGGATTGAGATCAGGAAGTAGGTATTCCGGTCGAGAAACCGAGACCTACAACCCTTCTAACCCGGAATGCCTGTCTTTGCTCCCCCTCCCAATTCACGCAACTCATCCATGATGGGAACGAAGTCCCCTTCTCTGATGATCCATTGGTCTAACTCTAACCGCAGCTTCTTCTCGATTTCCTTCGTTGCGGAATGGCCCCAAAGGTTTTCCAGTTGGAAGGGATCGTTTTTCAAATCATAAAGCTCCATGATGGGGCGCGGATTCTGAAAGTAAATCTTGCGATGTCGTTCGCTCAACGCGCTTTGGTCTTCCTGCATCTTTTTCCAGACATCCTTATTCCCCATATCGTTGGGGGAGTAGGGCCTGCCCGGTAAGACGTTGTAGATGAGTTGATAGTCTTCTGAAATGACGGTGCGGATCAGGTCGAAGCCATCGGCTCGTGTCAGATAACCGCCTTGCCAGCTTCTCTCCGCAAATACGTATTTTCGCTCATCCATTTGCTTTCCGCGTAACGCTGGCAGAAAGCTCACGCCTGTCATCTCATCGGTGGGTTGCAGCCCGACCATTTGCAATAAGGTTGGCGCGATATCCTCACCACTGATCATGATGTCACTGGTTGTTTGTGGTTTTATTTTATTGGGCCACCTGATTATCAGCGGCACATTAATGCCGCGTGTATACAGCGTTCCCTTCCCGCGTAACAACGCGTCGCCATTGTCGCCCATAAAAACGACGATGGTATTGTCTTTCAATCCGCGAGCTTCAAGAATGCTATCGATTTGTCCGAAGCTCCAATCCATATCGCGCAAAGCGGCGAGGTATCTGGCGTGGTCTTCTCTTACCTCCGCAAGGTCCGGCCAATCAGGCGGCAGCTTTAGCTCATCGGGATTGATTCCCGATATGTCTTTTGGCCACGGCCGATGGGGTTGACTGAAACCGAAATAGAGAAAGAAAGGTTGGTCCCCGGGGGTTTCATCAAGGAGCGCCGAAAAATATTCGGGGACCTTCGACAACGATTGGCGGGAAGTGTTCCCGACCTCCATATGATGAAATCGGTCATGAACAAACATTTCAGACGCTTCGAATTGTTCTTTTATGTGTGGGAGCACAAGGGACCGGCCATGTAAATGGTGCTCCCGTCCACCTGCGCCAACCCAGTAACCATTCTGTCTCAAAACATCGGTGAAAAATTGGGTCTCCTTTTGAGCAGGTTGCCCGAATCTCGATGTTCGCGTGGCAATCGGTGAGCGCCCGGTAAAAATGGAAATTCGCGATGGTGCGCACTGCGGTGCCGTGGTGTAGGCTCTGGTAAACACCATCGATTCTTTGGCCAGGGCGTCAAGGTGGGGCGTTATCTCAAAAGTTAAGGTGTTCTCATCGCCATAGGCGCCCACATGCGGCACGCTGTGATCGTCAGATAGGACAAGCAGAATATTGGGTTTCGACTTTTCGATGGCCAGCACAGGAATGCTAAACAGCGCGTTGATCGCAATTATTCCGGTAACTGCTCCCAGGGCTGCGAGTTTATTGAAATCTTGTCTCTTCATATTGATGGTTCTTTTTGTTGGGAACTATAGCTTGAGGAGCGAGGCGTCGCACCGCAGCGCTTATGCGTTGGTAGTCCGGTGCTTTTTTGTCCAATCGCGCTTGCTGGCAAGAGCATGCATTACGCCCGCTCCCTTAGGCCAGACGCCCGGTTCTTCGGTTATTGCGCGACAAATTTTCTGCCCGTGGGGTGTTAGTGTCTCCCAGATCTCATAGGGCATGGACTTCTTAAGCGTTTGCTCGTCGATCCAGCCCGGTGAGTACTCCAGGTTGGGCAGCGCGCGGATTTCTTTCGATAGATTGGGCGTAGCACCATGCCAGGCGCGATTGTCCCGGAATACGCCTGCGCCAGCGGCGGCGCCCACTAACGTTGACCAGCGCATCCAGTCTGCTTCTTCAGCAACTGAGGGCGGGTTTTGGGGTGCGGTATGGGTACCTGGAATCTGGCGAATCGGTCCGTTTTCCCAGGTTAAATCAGACATCAGAAAGTTGATGGTTACTGTGCGCGGCGTTCGATCGAATACCAGACGTTTTGTACGAAAATCCAATTCTTCAAATGGCTTATCAGGATCCACCTCGATAAGGCCTGAGGACCTTGCGTAATCCAGTCGCACGTCGCCATCGTCCTGATCGTCTTTGAAGTCGGAATGTAGTTGCTGGTATTCGATGGCACCGGGCAGACAAAGGTCACCCCCTCCACCCCACACATAGTAGTCATCTTCGCCCATCAAGGCAGTAAGAATGGGTGTGGTCGTTGGCAGATCGACCATGGAGGCCCAGGCTGGATCGTGCATCAGGTGCCTTGACGACGATGAGGTTCCGTAACTGTAACGATGCGGCAGTCGCCCTGTCTCGTTAAGGTATTTGCGTTTTCCGTGTCCAGGTATGGACAGTAATTCTTTCAATATGCGGGCGCTGCCTTCACGAAATCGTTCCAGTTGCTCCGCGTTGAGCAGCTCGCGAACGACGACAAAGCCGTCCCGGCGAAAAATTCTGGTAATCCGTTCGATCTCGTCCGGGTCACATATATCAAGGCCGCGGATACCATTGTTCAGGCGCAGTTTTTCACGTAGCGCTACAACTTCAAGGTCGTCGTAAACGCGCCGGGGTGGTGCGTTAGGATCACCATAGTTTTTATCAGTGATGACGTTACCTTCGCCATCGAGTATTTCGTTGGGAGGCGTATTTTCATCCCACCCGACCTCCGTCTCTTCGTAGACTTTTAGGTCGTCCAGTTCAGAAGTCATAGTGGTCTCACTCGCGATAGATACGGCCACGTTCACGAACAGGGTCCAGCAGGGAGAGATCAGCCTGTGGTACTTCATTGCCTTCCGGGAAAGGTGGCCTGGCCTTCCATCCTAGTGCTATCACAACCCTATCGTCCTGGTAATAGCAGTTCAGGGTTTGCACCGCGATAGCGATTGCAAATCGAGGATCTGTCTCGCGCAGGTGATCACACAGTGTTTGTTGATCATTCTTTTCTAACTCTCCGAAAAGCGCGCCCTTTTCGCGCTGCGCTGCCTGGTCCAGGGATTCCAGTTCGGTCTTGATCCCAGCGATCTGGTTGCTCGCGAATTCACTTACATAACCGACCAGGTCAAGCTCTGCGGCGCTGGGCATTCCACGATCTGCATCCGCTGGGATAATCAAGTCGAGCAGGGCTCTCAGGCTAAGACTTTGTTCTTCTGTTAGAAAACTATCCGTTGCTATAACGTCTGCCATGGTGATCCCTAGTCGAAAAGATTAGCGAGGTTTTTCTTCATGGTCTCTGCAATATAAAGTGCAAGCGCCTGAATCGTTGTTGTTGGGTTTACCGCACCCGCGGTCACAAAGATACTGCCATCGATAATAAAAAGGTTTTTTACATCATGCGATCGTCCCCAGCTGTTAACTACGGACTTCTCTGGATCGTTACCCATGCGCGCAGTGCCTAACAGATGCCATCCCGTCCCACGCGTGTGGCCGTGGGCGTCGATCTGAAAAGCGCCCGCTGCCTGCAAGGCCTCGGTTGCCTTGTTAACGCCGTGCTGCATCATACGTTCGCTGTTTTCACTGAGCCGGTAGGTGATCTTTGGCGCGGGAATTCCATCGGAATCTGTAAGATTGGGATCAAGCGTCACGGTGTTGCATTCTTCCGGGAGATCCTCGCAGCAAATGTTCATGTTCACTGAACCGCCAGCATATTTTTCAAAGCCAGCATGGTGGTCTGCACCCCAGGGAATATTGCCGCGCAGGGTGTGATTGACAGCGGTCGCTGCGGCGGACTGACCACGGGTAATTTGCAGCGTATAACCACGTACGAAATCGCGATTGGGATCTGTCTCGTAAAACTCCTGGCTTAGCATGCAGGTGCCCATTGGCCCCAGGTGAGATTCCAGCCGGTCTTCGAATATGCCCTGAACGAATCCCCAGGGGTGGAACATGAGATTTTTGCCAACAAGACCAGAACGGTTTGCCAAACCATCAGGGAAGCGCGCGGATTTGGAATTCAATAGTAGTCGAGGCGTACCCACGCCATTGCACGCCATGATCACAACTTCTGCGCGCTGATGATGCTCGACACCGTCCTCATCAAAGTAGATCGCGCCGGTCGCCATATCGTTTTCATCAACGGTGATTTCACGGACGCGGCACCGGGTCTTCAGTTCGACGCCCAGACGCTGATTCATGGGCCAGTAGGCGATATCCACGCTGCTCTTGGCGCCTTGCGCACAGCCGTAGTTGCACGGCCCAAGGTTGATACATTTTTCCCTACCTTCGTAATCTTCGGTAATAATTGCCGAGTCGGAAGGCCACCAATGCCAACCCAGTTTGTTGAGCCCTTTGCCCATGACCTCGCCCATCCTGCCGATGGGTACGGGTGGTAGCGGGGGTTCGTGATAAGGGATCGCAGGATCACCGGCGAGACCCGAGACACCCATATTGCGGTCATTTTGTGCGAAGAATGGTTCGAGGGCGTAGTAGTCAACAGGCCAGTCATCTCCGACGCCGTCCAGAGTCTGGGTTTTGAAATCCGATGGTTTCAGGCGTGGGAAGTGACCCGAATAAAGTATGGTTCCACCCCCGACGCCATTGAAATTGGCGACGGAAATAGCTGATTCATCTTCGTTGATTGGATAATCAGCTTCGTTTCTGCGAACGTTCGGACTCTGGTTGTAGTCGGGATTCAGCATCACCTGCCAGTGCTTGTTGGTACTGGGATAGCCGGCTGGATTCATCCAGTCGCCTTGCTCCAGGCACAAGATACGCATTTTGGTATCTGAAAGACTCCAAGCGGCAGCTGCACTGGAAGCCCCCGCGCCAATAATCAGTACGTCTACAATATCTTCTGCCAAGATGCTCTCCAGCTAGTGGAGAGCAGATGTTATCAACCCACCGACTTTGGTCAATGGGTATTAGTTTCCCGGTTTTGGGGACGCTCGAAGTTATCTTTCTTGCTTGTCTATGGGTATTGCTACTTCCCTGCGCTCACCCTGAACCAGCAGGGGCAGCAGCAGAAAGGGACAAAGTAGTAAATATAATAATGTCATGATTTAGCCTAATAGATTTGATTACCGCTTATAGCGGCAGAAGCGTTAAATTCTGTCGCAAGGTTTACGATTAATTTCACTTGTTTACGTTGCTTAATGGAAAATAGATGAGCGTGAGCTGTAATCAGTTGTTAGCGGCCTTTCTATCCTTATGCGTTGTTGGTTACGAGGGATCCAAGATGCTTAAGGAACTCTTACCTGTGCAGCTAAAGGAAACATTAGCCTCGGTTACGGATAATGGAATTGAGGTTTCGCTTGATTGGGTCATCGTGCGCAATGGTACCGGTTCATGGGCAGGGAATGCAGATTGGGATGAGTACCTTATAAGTGTCACTAATCGTGGTTTGACGCCGATCCGTATTACGGAGGTTATTATTGTTGATAGCCTTGGTGAACCGGTTCCGCCCGAAATGAACAGGAAGGCCCTGGTCAAGGCCAGCAAGAAGTCACTTAAGCGGTATAAAAAACAAGGTATCAAGGTAATCGCAGGGATCGGCATGGGTACCATGATCGCATCCGGCGTCGCGATCTCGGTCCTTGGTGGTGGACTCGCTATCGCGGGCGCCGAGGCGATGCTTCTTTCAGCCGGGATGGGTGGTGCGGCTGGAGGTGCCGGCATTCTAGGTGGTCTGGTGTTGCTGGGTCCGTTTATTGTTGCGGGTGTTGTCGTACGAGGAGTTCGGCATAGCGCGGTTAACAAGCATATTGAAGTCCGGCAGACGCTTTTACCGCACGATGTTGTGGTTAAGAGTAGTGCGCAACTAGATGTTTTCTTCCCGATTACGCCCGGTCCAGTTCGTGTGCAGATTACCTATGAGTCCGAGGCGGGCGAACAGATAGTTTCGCTTGAAACCAAAGCCATATTGCAGGAGCTGCATCTCAAAAGGTATGAGCTTGAAGAAACTAAACCTGCCAAGCACTGTAGGCATGGCCAGCGTTGCCGTTAGGTTGTCCGTAGTGTTCCTTGCAGCCAAACAGCAGAAGTAGGAGTATCCGGTAACGTATTGGGTGCAATAGGAAATAAATTTAATGAGTGATCTCGACGGAATACTGGTTGTCTCTATCGAGCAGGCGGTAGCAGCACCTTATGTGTCCAGCAGACTGGCTGATGCAGGTGCAAGAGTTATCAAGATCGAGCGTCCGGAAGGAGACATGGCGCGTTACTACGATGACTTTGTAAATGGTGAGAGCGCCTATTTTGTATGGCTGAATCGAGGTAAGGAATCCATTTGCCTTGACTTGAAAGACGATGGCGATCAGCAGTTGCTGTTGAATATGGTTGATAAGGCAGATGTATTTATACAAAACCTCGCGCCGGGTGCTGCGGAGCGCCTGGGCTTGGGTTCGGATACGCTGCGTGAGCGCAATCCTGCACTCATCACTGTCTCGATATCCGGGTATGGCGATGAAGGTCCATATCAGTATCAGAAAGCCTACGACCTTCTTGTGCAAGCCGAAACCGGACTTGTGGAAATTACCGGGAACGAAGCAGGTCGCGCACGGGTAGGTGTTTCGGTTTGTGATATCTCGTCAGGGATGACCGCGTTCCAGGGCGTTCTGCAGGCACTCATCGGCAGATCGAAAACAGGTAAGGGTCGGCATGTATCCGTGTCGATGTATCACGCGCTGGGGGACTGGATGAATGTCCCTTACATTCAATACGCTTATGGGAACCATCTTCCGGAAAGGCTGGGATTAAACCATCCGACCGTCGCGCCTTACGGTGCGTATCGCTGTGGCGATGACAAAGATGTACTGATATCGATTCAGAGTCAGCGTGAATGGAGGCAGCTATGTGAGGATGTTTTGGACGATGCATCACTCGCCGATCGGGAGGGATATGCAGAGAATCTGGATCGCGTTAGTAATCGCGAGTCTCTTAGAGAAATTATTGAAAGTGTTTTTGGCACTATGACTCGTGATGCGGTGATTGAACGGTTGGAGAAAGGGCGCATCGCCTATGGTCGAGTTAATACTTTGGATGATCTGGCAAGCCATCCACAAAATCGTTATATCGAAGTTTCAACGCCGTCCGGCAAAGCGAATCTGTTTTCACCCGGATTGACCCACGATGGAGAGGTGCTTGCTGCAGAAAAAATCCCATCGCTGGATGAGCACGGGGCTGCGCTTAGGGCGGAGTTTTCTGATGAGTGAAGAATCCGCGCAGGCGGGAATAGCTGCGGTCCATGCATTTATTGAAACGTTTAACGCACAGGATCATGAAAGACATGCGCAAACGCTGAACTACCCACACGTCAGATTAGCCAACGGAAAATTCGCCAGGGTTGAAAGCGCGGAAGAATTCGCAGAACAGTCGAGAAAAAATGCGCCTTTTCTCGTAGAGGAGGGTTGGCATCATACTGAGGTGGCGAGTCTTGACGTGATACACGCAGGGACCGATAAGGTTCATATGTCCCTGCGAAATGATCGTTGTCATGAGGACAGCACCGTATACCACAGCTTTCATACCTTGTGGATCGCGACACTGGTAGATGGCCGTTGGGGTATTCAGTTTCGCTCCAGTTTTCTGCATGCAGACTGAAATAAAATCTTGACGACTGAACTGGTCTCCCAGTATTTGCTGCTAGGCTGAAACCTCCCGGATACCCGACAGAGACTTCATTGGATTTGTTCGATAAGGTGTCGAGCGATTTCACCAATGAAGGGCGAATTAAATGACCACGGAATTACCCCAGGGAACTTCTGAAGAAGTGGGGATGTCTAGCGAAGGGTTGGATCGTATCGATGAACTTATGCAGAAGTTTGTCGATGATGAACTCATCCAGGGTGCGGTGGTTGGCATTGGCCGTAGGGGAAAAGTGGCTTATTACAAGGCACACGGATTCGCTGACCTTGATACCAAGGCCCCTATGCAGAGGGATGCCATGTTCCAAATGGCGTCATCCACCAAGCCGATTCTCGGTGTGGCTGCAATGATGATGATTGAAGAAGGTCGCTTTAAACCGGGCGACCCGGTTGAGAAATATATCCCTGAATTCGAGGGTATTAAGGTTGCTGTATTAAAGGAACCAGCCGACGAAGACGTGAGTCCCGAGTGGGTCTTTAAGGATGTTCCGGAACATCGGCTGGTTGATGTACATCGGCCCGTAACGATCCATGATTTGTTGACCCACACGTCAGGACTGGGCAGTAGCGGGCTTGGTTCTGCCGTTGCAAAATTCAACCGGGGACTTGAAGAAACACTGGCGACCTGGATACCGCAGGTGGCGGCAGGGCCTCTGGACTTTCAACCTGGATCGCGTTGGGCCTACAGCGGCACTATAGGGCTGGATGTGGTTGCTCGTATTATCGAGATCGTTACGGAGAAGCCGTTCAATGAATTCGTTCAGGAGCGCATCTTTGATCCCCTTGATATGAAAGATACCTGCTGGAATCTGCCTAAAGAAAAGACTCCGCGCCTGGTCGTGATCAGGGGTGACAAGGGCTCCTGGAAAATACCAACCCGGTATTACTCCGGCTCCTACGCGACCATTAGCACCGCGCGAGACTATATGCGGTTCGAGCAGATGTTGGCCAATGGTGGAACCCTGTTTGGTAATCGACTCATTAGCAAAGAATCAGTTGAGCTAATGTCGACCAATAAGGTCGGCGAGCTTCATGGCAACGTCGATAAAGGAGGTAAAATCGAGGGCGTTGGTTTTGGCTACACCGTTGGTATTACCATTGATCCGGAGCTTTCTAACAGCCCGCGTGGTGAAGGAGCGTTTGGCTGGGGAGGGGCGGCTGGCACCGTATCCTGGTCAGAGCCGAAACGAGAGTTGACCGTTGTGCTTATGGTTCAGCAACCAACAAAAGAGGTGCCTGACGAGCTAGCTAAGGTTGTCAGCGCCGCGATAGTTGATTGATATAGAAAGGAATAACGACGATGTATAAGCTCACTCATGCTGAACTGAAAGACAAGATGTTGGGTGGGTGGTGTGGCATTTCACTATGCAGAGGTGGTTTTTCACAGCACCTGCGTCTATGTGCAGGGTAACCTAAAAATTGGATTGCGGCATGATTGATATCTACATCGTAGGACTTGGCAGGGTGGTCTCTTACTGTGGCGAAGAAGCCGCGATTACTGGATAAACGATGAATCTCCGTGTCCCCACTTTCGCCATTCCGGTTTTGTTGGCATTTTCATTCGGTACACTCGCAGAGAAACCCGATTACCAGCACGGTATATCGCTGGTCCATGATCTGAAATACCCCGCGGACTTCAAGCATTTCGAGTACTCGAATCCTTCGGCGCCTAAAGGGGGCACGCTGAATGTCTCGACGACAATTCCCAACCAGAATTTCTCTGGTGCCTGGGGATTGGGCGTTCAGAACGCGGCGGGTCTCGAAAGAACCATGGATAAATTGCTGGTCAGGTCCGCAGATGAGCAATCAGCGTTGTATTGCATGCTTGCGGACGGCATAGCGTTATCGAAGGATCGCAAATCACTCTTTATCAGATTGCATGAGAAGGCCCGCTGGCATGATGGCGTGCCGTTAACGACCCGAGATGTGCTTTTTTCCTACGATGCCATGATGACATCTACCTCGAACGTGTTCGGCAAGGCCTACATGGATTCGTGGATTGAGTCCGTTGAGGTTGTTAACTACCGGGAACTGATCATCCACCATCGCGAAGAATTCACGCACTCGAACTTGCTGGGGCTGACAACATTTAAGGTTCGACCCGCACACTACTATGCTGATCGTGGGGATCCTTTTGAGCCCACGCTGGATGTTCCAGTCGGTAATGGTCCTTATCGAGTCGCCGGGTATGACCGAAATTATATCCTTTATGAGCGCGTCCAAGACTATTGGGGTGAAGATATCCCCGTGAACAAGGGCCGCAATAACTTTGATGTGATCCGCTATGAAATATTCCGTGATTCCACAGTAGCCAGGGAAGCATTTCGTAAGGGTTTATTCGATTTTTATATCGAGAGCGACGTTCGCTATTGGAATACATCACCAGACGTATCCGCGACGGAGACCGGTCGGGTACTTAAAGACACAAGGGAGATACACCGGTGGATTGGTCAGCAACTTGCGCTGGCGTTCAACCTCAAGCGCGAGCTATTCCAGGATATAAAGGTCCGTGAAGCCCTAACGCTCGTCTTCGACTTCGAGTGGCAGAACCGCGTGCTTAACCATGGCTCTCAGCGCCGCGCGAAAAGCTACTTTGCCGGCTCCGAGTTCGCTGCAACAGGACTACCCAGTAGCGAGGAGATCGAATTGCTAGCGCCGTATCGCGATCAACTTCCCGATCGCGTATTCACCGAACCGTTTCATTTACCTGCGTCTAGTGGAAGAGGTATCAATCGGACGGCCCTGGAACGTGCGCGACAACTGTTGTCTGAGGCCGGTTGGCGTATGGTTGATGGAAAACTTCGGGATGCAGAGGGGAATCCATTAGTCGTAGAGGTGGCTACGCAAAGAGCCTGGTCCAGGCGGCTACTATTACCTTACATTCAATCGCTTCAGCTGCTCGGTATTGATGCAAGCGTTCGTCTGCTCGATACGGTTCTTGCAGTCCGATTCAAGCGGCAGCGTAGATTCGACATGTTCCTCAGAGGCCTCGATTTCTCAAGTCCACCCATGGGCTCTTTGAGTAACTACTTTGGTTCAGCAAGCGCCGAGGAGGAGTTGGGTGGCAATCTACCCGGAATTCATAATCCCGTTGTGGATGCCTTGATCGAACGGGCACAGCGTGCTCCGCATATCGAAACCGCGGCAATAGCTTTGCGCGCCCTCGATCGGGTCCTGCTGTGGGGGTTCTATCACATCCCGTTAAATATGCCGGACATCGAACGCTTTATGTATTGGGACAAGTTCGGTCGCCCGAATGATGCTATTGCCTCGTTTGAATACCTTAACGATGGCCAGGCCCGCGTAATCGATAGCTGGTGGATTGATGATGCCAAGGTGAAATAAGGCGTGATCAAGGCAACGCGTTTACTTGATCACCCGATTATTGGGCCGGATCTTGATTCCAGTATTGGCGTTAATATCCAGGGGCCGTCGCTGATCAAGGTTCCGCATTGGATAGAAGATCCACTTGGCAAATACTATTTGTACTTTGCAGATCACAAAGGCACTTACATACGACTGGCGTATACCGATGACCTGAGTGGGCCCTGGCGGGTCCATGTGCCCGGTAGTCTGTAGCTGGCCGACTCCTGCTTTGCAACGGAGATTCTGACAGGAACAGCTGAGCAGGTTGCTGCTGCCAGAGAATATGCATCCAGGGTTGAGTTACCTCATGACATCGTCCATGAAATGGCGACGCCGCACATCGCCTCTCCGGATGTTCATGTCGATCAGGTGAACCAGCAGATTGTTATGTGTTTTCATGGGCTAGAAGATTTTGGTCAGCAACTGTCCCGGGTGGCGAGGTCGCCGGACGGTATCGTTTTTTTGCCCGTCCCGAGGTTATTGGTCGTACCTATATGCGCGTGTTCCAACATGGTGAATATTTCTATGCGCTCGCCATGCCTCGCGTTTTCTATCGGTCCGGGGATGGTTTTGGCGCGTTCGAAGAAAGGCCGACGCTGTTTGAACCGGATATGCGGCACTGTGCTGTACTTAAGCGAGGGGACAAACTGCACGTGTTCTGGACGAGAGTAAAAGATGTGCCGGAACGTATGCTGCTGACTTCGATCGACATCTCGAGTGATTGGCAGCAGTGGCGTAGCGAAGGCGAAGTTGAGGTGCTTCGACCCGAGCGAGAATGGGAGGGTGCGGACGCACCACTGGCGCCCTCAATGAGAAGTGTCGCCTACGAACAGGTTAATCAGCTACGTGATCTGGCGATATTTGAGGAGAACGATCAGGTGTACCTGCTGTATGCGGTCGCGGGTGAATCCGGTATCGCGATTGCTGAATTGACCGGGTTATAGGTTCGCGTTGGACCGATAGTTGTACTCTTCAGCCCATGTGGGTGTCTTGATCCCGGCGTTAGCGAGTACCCGCATTTCTTCATCGAGTGCCTGCAATGCTTCGGCCTCTTCTGACTCATCGCGGTGTGGTGGCGGGATTATCGGCGTTGCCTCGCGGACATGTTTGAAATCCAGTCGATTGACACCCAATGCCTTTAATACAGCGAGTTCTACCAGCGAATAGTGATCGGATGATCGATTGAAGCACAGGGGCTCGCTGAGTATGGGTGATTTGTTTGAAATAAAACGCGGAATGGCTGCGGGATTAGGACAAGCGCGATGCAGCAAGTAAGGGTGCACGATGACCATGTCACCAGCTTCGCCAACAAGTTCTTCGAACACGTGGCACTGTTCCAGCAATCCGGGCACCAGGTACCCGGAGCCCTGAACGCTATCTGGATGTAAACCTTCGGGATGGTCCGCCAGAAGCCTCGCGACTGGTGCTACTGAGTCGGCGGCGACATGCATGCCGCCGGCCCTGGGTACAATGTCGCTGTAAATCGGTACCGTAAGCAGGCCCTGTTCCGGCGAATCGAGAAAGTGTCTGAAGTGCCAGCCATCCTTATGCCAGCCGGTTCTTTTAATACCAGCGGGCTCCCAGTCCGGGTCATCCTTTACTCCCAGATTGGCAATCGATGCATCGTTCCAGGCCAAATCGTTACCCTCAAGAAATCTCTCTACCCCACCGACTGCATCCACCTGGGCCTGAAAAGCGCGTGGCGCGTCAGTTTGCAAACGATACACCTGACCACCGCCGGAGTAGGTTAGATAGGCATCGATGCGTTTTCCGGGGAACCGTTTGTTCCAGGTCGAAGGATCATCACGAGCAATGTCGTACTCTTGCTTGAACCACTGCCAGGTCCGCTCGCAGATATCAGTAGCGATTGCTCGGGGAAAGGCCTGCCGTGCGACGACATAACCATTTTCAATGAACTGCATTGCATCTTGACGGCCCAGCAACTCCAGATGGGAGAGGGTTGCATCAAGGTCTGCGGCAAACTGATCTTCGTTGAATTTTTCCTGCATTAGCCCCCCGGCAGGAATATTCTACTCGTTTGGAACGTAATCGGGGACCTTCATCAAAAGATCGGTGACGTCGCGCTGTTGCCGCGCATTCAGTTCCTGGTAGACGGGTGACTTGTGCAGTTTTTCACAGACAGGTCTGGTATCCCGTTTGGGAACCACATCGGGCGTCTCGTAATTTGTCGCCATCATGCCGCGCTTGTGTTCCGTGCGGTTGTAACCTGCCCTGTGCCAGGTCCTGGCGTCGTAAAGAAACATACTACCTGCGGGAGCTTCCACGACGGTTGCCTCCGGGCCGCTATATGGCAGTTCATCATTCTCGAGCGCTGCGTTCCACTCTGCTGGTGGACCCGAATCGAGAAGGTGTGAACCTGCTTTCAGCATTGTTGCACCATTCATATAAGAGAAATCTGACACGAAGGTGTTGCGGTTGCAGGCCTTGGGTGGTCCTTCTCTTGGAAACACCGGCTGAGGGCTTCTTGATTTCGTATAGGGGATGTCAGAGTGCCAGCCTCTACCAGCACTTGCGATGGTCTCTGGTGGCAGCACGTTAAAGCCGGGGGGGTGCCCGAGATGTATGTCAGGCGTCTGTAGGTATTCACGAAGTACCCATAGTGACACTGGCTCTGCGACAGCTTTGCCTACTGCAGAACCCTGGCAGATCTTGGGTCCGTCCTTCTGCTCAAGATGCTCGTATGGCCCAGTACAGGCAATCTGTTCAAGTCCGTCCACAATGTCTCGTGAAAGAATAGAGTTAAGACAAACCCATCCTTCCCGATGTAGTTGCTCAAGATATTCAGAGGGCAACTTTTCCGGGCCGTGCGAGATTGTTAGCTCCACTTCATCTGAGCCGACCGATAGAGTGCACACGTCATTGCCAACCTCGAGGTCGATGTCCTTGCCAGTCAACGTGTGTTTGACCCCGGTAGCAGAGCGATCCCAGATAACTTTGTCACCAGCGTCCTCGAAAAGGGCAAGACCACCGTCATCGTTCAGGCCCAGCATGTGGCCCTCGGATGTTGTCAGCAATACATGATGATGTTTTGGGCGCTCGAGTGTCAGAACCTGGGGATGTGATTCCGCTTGGTTTACCATGGCCTTTGACTCCTGTTAATAAGCTCGTACCACGCTACCCAAAAGACGGATTACGACGTCATATCCTCACTCCTTAGCATTATCTAGCTAACCATTTCTAGCGTATGCCATCTCCTCGGCTTTTTTGAAGAAGTCTTCCCAGTCTGCGTCGGTCAGTCGATTGGGTTCGCCTAATTGTCTGGCAAGAACATATTGCCTGCACATAATTTCCAATCGCTGGGCTTGGTTAACTGCGCGCTTCAGGTTTGGCGCGCGCGCGATCATGCCGTGGTTGCCAAGCAGGCAGGCGGTACGTTCCGCGAGCGCCTCTGATGCATCGTTAGCTAGTTGTTCTCTGCCGAAGGTTGAATAGGGCACGCATGGCACATCACCACCGCCGAATACACCGACGAGATAGTGAAACCCTGGAAGTGATATCTCGTGGCTGGCCACAGCGACACAATAATCCGAGTGGGTATGCACGACTGCGCCCGCATCCTCATATTTTTCGTAAATTGCCGCATGCATGCGCCATTCTGATGAAGGTAAACGATCTCCTTCGTAGTCGCCGTCGAATGAACACGCGATGACGTTGTCGACGGTAATTGAGTCGCCGGTTGCGCCATTTGGAGAGATCAGCATCTTGTCTCCGAATCTGACGCTCAAATTGCCAGAGGACATTTCGTTCAATCCAAGTGCATCGACTTTTTGGTAGTGTGTTACGAGTTCTTCACGCAAACTCATTTCGTCGTCAGCCATGCTGGTTCCCTTAATCAATAGCGATATATTTATTGGTGGTAGGTAAGACGCTCTCGCTCAAACCTCCCTCAGGTATACCCAGTTAACCGTCGAGGCGTTCCACGATTCTGGCGAGCTGTCGACCAACCTGCGTACAGTTTCTAATACGCTCGATGTGTGGCCATGCTGCCTCCTCGCCCTCGTGTACCAGTGACGACGCGTCGCCCGGTGGTAACTTAGCGAGAATGGTCGATGGGTTGAGATAGCGTCGTTTAGGAATGACGTTGACGTCAGCGGTGTAGTCCTGGGTGAGCATGCTGAACCACATTCGCGTCGTGATATTCATTGGATAGACGTTCCGGGTGGCTTGGATCGCGAAAGGATATATCGCGCGGAACCATTCTTTCGCTGCCGATTGACCGATATTGATCATATGTGT
This sequence comes from uncultured Gammaproteobacteria bacterium, assembly GCA_913045175.1. Classification (GTDB taxonomy): domain Bacteria; phylum Pseudomonadota; class Gammaproteobacteria; order Pseudomonadales; family Azotimanducaceae; genus UBA7455. The sequence goes on from CAJWQG010000026.1 coordinate 37,872, forward strand.
CAGTTGATCCGTGGCATTCGGATCATGTAGTGCCCAGAGGACAACGGGATTCGTTTGACTGGTGATAAAGAAGTTACATCCGTATATGCGACGCAGGCGTGCGGTCGGCAGGTCGTCTGTAATAGAGCCGTCGATCCAGGTTCTGCTGCGCACATACGGCGTTCGTTTGCCTTTGGGGTCGCGAGCAGCAAGCGTGACCGACGGCAATACGCCGGGCACTGCAGTGGACGCCATTAAGGTCTCTTTAAGTAATACATTCGGCGCTGTCACTGGATTAAGCGTCCGTGACTGTTGATGGATTTCTGAAGGCGCGACAGAAACATTCAAGTGGCGACTCGTCAGGGCCAATGCTTCACCGAAAGTAATGTCTGGAATCCATGCATCGATAATCTCTTCAATATCGTCTGCGTTAAGTTGCTGGCTTCCCTCTGGCTGGTAAAGCCGGACGAACATCTCGTGTAGCACGTTGAACTGCAGAATATCTGTTAGCTCTTCGTCGGTGTGCGTGCAAAGAATCGCCGCGATAATCGCTCCTGCGCTGGAACCCGATATGACGGTGGGTAAAAGTCCCTCCATCCAGAGCGCTCTGGCCACCCCCAGGTGAAACGGACCCAGGGATCCTGCGCCGCTCAGCATGAGTGCTGACTCACCAAAAGCCTGTTTCGCTCGACGAAAGAAGGTGACCTTGTCTTTGTGAGAGAGAACGCTGTCTTGCGTTTCTGAGAGCTGATCCAGCCCTGCCGCAATTTCGTTCACATAGTCGGTGATTAACTTCTTGGTGCCGGATGCCGCATGTTTATAAAGCGCCGGCGCACCCATTCCACCCATATTTCCATGGATGCCCTCGTCTAAATAATACATGAGTCGACGTGGATCACCGCTGGCGCGGATGTCGATCAGCTCGTCAAGCCGTGTTCTGATTACACGAAAATCGAAACCCTCACTACTATCGCTTTCCTGCCAGCGTGCAGCGCCGGTGCGCACGTCCGTCTCGACCGCGTGATCGAGCCATTCATCATAACTAGCAAAATTCATGACACTTTAATCCTAACTTAATTTGCACCACACCTTCTTTGGCTAGTTGGCATTGTTCTAGTTGTTATTGTTCTAGTTGGCATTGTTCTAGTTGGCATTGTTTATGCATCGAGAAGCCTCAGTTAGGTAATAGCATATCAGCTTGAAGATCAACCATGAAAATAAGGGCGGCAGTTTTAGAAACGACGGGTGTCGCGAGACCGTACACCGAATCCAAACCACTCGTGATCGCAGAACTGGATCTGGATAAACCCGGTCCTGGTGAAGTCCTGGTAAAGATTGCGGCTGCGGGTCTCTGTCATTCGGATCTGTCAGTCATCGACGGCAACCGTCCACGCCCAACACCTATGGCGCTCGGCCACGAGGCGGCCGGCATCGTTGAGGAAACTGGGCCTGGAGTCAATGACTTAGCGGTCGGTGATCACGTCGTGTTCGTCTTCGTACCTAGCTGTGGTCAGTGCCTGCCGTGCGCTCAGGGCAGACCTGCCCTGTGTGAACCCGGTGCGGTTGCCAATGGTAATGGGACCCTGCTCTCGGGCGCCAAACGCCTGGTAAGATCTGGTGAGAGTATCAATCACCATCTTGGGGTATCGGCGCTTGCCGAATATGCAACCGTCTCTCAGCAGTCGGTAGTGAAGATTGATCCTGCCCTGGATTTGACCAAAGCTGCACTATTCGGGTGCGCTGTACTGACTGGATTCGGTGCAGTCGTCAATACCGGTCAGGTCAAACCCGGCACCTCGACAGCGGTGGTTGGTCTGGGTGTCGTAGGACTTTGCGCACTTATGGGCACTAAAGCGTCGGGTGCGCGCCAGGTCATCGCTGTCGATCTTGCGGACGACAAACTCGAACTCGCCAGGGAACTTGGTGCAACACACACGGTTAACGCCGGCGACGAAGATGCCATAGACCAGGTTAAAGAAATTTCCAAAGGCGGTGTGGACTACGCCTTTGAGATGGCTGGTTCGGTACATGCGCTTCGCCTGGCTTACAACATCACAGCGCGAGGCGGTACAACCGTAACCGCGGGCCTGCCGCACCCTGATCACCTGCTGGATATTCCAGCAGTCACACTGGTAGCGGAGGAACGCACGCTAAAGGGTAGCTATATTGGCGGGTGTGTCCCGAGAAGAGACCTCCCAAGGTTCATGGAAATGTATGAACTGGGACAACTTCCGGTAGACCGTCTGCTATCAGATGTTATCAGCCTGGATGACATCAATCTTGGATTCGAGAGACTCGCGGCGGGTGAGTCTGTCAGACAGGTCGTTGGCTTTTAAGGGGAATGATATGAGTGAGAACGCTGATTTTTCGGACTACTTCAAACAGGGCATGGATTTCCTGTCTATGTCACAGCAACAGATGAACGATTGGTTCGAAGAAACATTTGTCCCGCCCGGGCAGCCGCCAACTATGGCCGCGATGTCTGGGTTAATGGGAAATACGCCGCATCTGGATAATCTCTTTGGTATGGATAAGAAGGTGGCTGCGTTCCTGGAGGCTGCCACAGCGTTAACCGCTGCCAATGCCGAATTGCAGGCGCTGATCAGTAGAAATTGGCTCGAAGCCTATCAACGTTTCAGCACAGGTGGTAATGGCGCCACGACGTCGTTTGGCGATTCGGTCGATCAATGGTTCAACTACGCGAACGATGCCATGTTGCAACTACAGCGAACAACCGAGTTTCTCGAAGTACAACGCAAATACATCAACGCCTCGACGGAGTATCGCAACCGATATCGGGAACTGATGGAGGTCTTTCAGGAAAAGAACAACATGCCGACTCGCACCGAGATCGATGATCTGAGCCGCACGGTGTATGAATTAAAAAGAGAGCTAAGGTCTTTGAAACGGCAGATGTCTAGAAGCGCAGAGGCGATTGAGCAAGGTGACAGCGATGAGTGAATTACAATTTAATCCTGCTGACGAATCGATACAGTATTGGGACAAGATACAACGAGGCATGAGCACCCTTTCAGTCCTTCGAGACGAAGATGTTGTTATCGCCTCGACGCCTAAGGAAGTCGTTTACTGCAATGATAAAACGACGCTCTATCGTTACCAGCCAAGAGTCGAGCGCAGAGTTTCGACCCCTCTGTTAATTGTCTACAGTCAGGTCGGGCGTTACACGATGGTTGATCTACAACCGGACCGCTCTGTTGTCGGGAATCTTTTGGATAATGGCATCGACGTATATCTAATTGACTGGGGAACCCCAAACCTCTCTGATCGCTGGATTCAATTCGATGACTACGTAGAAGAGTACCTTGGTGGCTACGTTGATTTTATTCGCAAGACCAATGAAGTCGATGATGTTTCACTGTTAGGTATATGCGAGGGTGGTGTTTTTACTACCTGTTATGCGGCCTTGAATCCGCAGAAAGTACGCAACCTGGCGCTTGCCGTTACACCCATCGATTTTCACGCCGATCAGGAAGACGACGCCCTTGAGCAGGGTTATTTGAACCGATGGGTGCGAAACCTGTCTCCAACAGAACTTGAAGACCTGATTGATTCTTTTGGTCAGATGCCAGGAGATATCACGGGCATGATCTTCCAGGAAATGACCCCGGTTAAATCACTGACCAAGTACAACGTTGATTTGGCAGACAGCATATCCGGGAGTCGCGAGCAGGTACTGAACTTCTTACGGATGGAAAAGTGGCTGTCTGACCGGCCCCACCATCCGGGCGAAGCGGCGAAAACCTGGCTGATTGATCTCTACAAAAAGAATCAGCTGATCAATAAACAGTTTAGCGTTGACGGTCGCATCGTTGATCTGAGCGATCTGACTATGCCGGTATTGAACATTTTCGCCAATAAGGACCACATTGTGCCGCCACCGACCAGCAAGGCGCTTGGTCATCATGTCGGCACTGAAGACTATAAGGAACTCGCACTGGACGTTGGCCACATCGGCACGTTCGTCAGCAGAAAAGCGAACCAGCTTCTGACTGATACCCTCACTGAATGGTTAGCAGCACGTTAGGATTCAAGGAGAAACCTATGAGTAAAGAATTATCCCCACAACAGGCAATCGACAAGATTCGTCCCAGAGATACCGTGTGCACTACCGGTTTCGTTGGTACGGGAACGCCGGAGGAATTGATTCGAGCCCTCGAGCGTCGCTTTCTGAAGACAGGTGCGCCGTTTGACCTGTCATTGGTATTCGCAGCCGCTCCGGGTGACGGTGTCGATCAAGGTGTCAACCGACTGGCTCATCCCGGCCTGCTCAAACGCATCGTTGGTGGACACTGGGCGCTGGTTCCTAAACTCGGCGAGCTGGCGGTAAATAACAAGGTAGAGGCGTACAACCTGCCCCTCGGTGTGATGTCCGAATTGTTTCGGGAAATTGCCGGCCAGCGCTGTGGGGTGCTTACCAAGATTGGTCTTGGGACCTTTGTAGACCCAAGACAACAGGGAGGTAAATTAAATCGCAGCACCTGGGAAGATTTGGTCGAGGTGGTAGAGGTGCACGGCGAGGAATGGTTACTCTATAAGACATTCCCGATCGACGTGGCGTTCATTCGTGGCACCACTGCTGATGCCAACGGCAATATTTCCATGGAGAACGAAGCGCTAACGCTGGACAATCTTGCCATCGCAACGGCCGCCAGGAACTCAGGTGGCATTGTCATCGCCCAGGTAGAACAGACGGTGAATACACCCCTGTCTCCCCGCGACGTAGAGGTGCCGGGAATCCTGGTCGACCACGTCGTCGTGGCGCAAGCAGATAACCATCGTCAAACCTGGGCAACCGATTTTAACCCTGCGTTTGCGGGGCAAAGTCGGGTAGCAGTCGAGTCCGCTAAACCCATGGAGCTGGATGAACGTAAAGTTATCGCGCGTCGAGCAGCAATGGAGCTGGTTGAGACAGGTGGCGTAGTAAATCTGGGTATTGGAATGCCTGAAGGTGTTTCAAAGGTCGCCGCTGAAGAAGGCTTCATCGACGAGGTTAACCTGACCGCTGAACCTGGTGTTATCGGCGGGATGCCGCAAGGAGGTCTCGACTTTGGCGCAGCGATCAATCACCACGCTTTGTTAAACCAGAACCAACAGTTCGATTTCTATGATGGAGGTGGTCTGGATCTGGCCATACTCGGCATGGCACAGGTAGATCAGCACGGCCACGTTAACGTGAGCAAGTTCGGTAAACGACTTGCCGGTGCAGGTGGTTTTATCAATATCTCTCAGACGGCGAAGCGTCTGGTATTCGTTGGCACATTTACCGCAGGTGGGCTAAAGACGGATATCAGTGACGGTAAAGTCAACATTCTTAAAGAAGGCGCTGTTGCCAAGTTCATTCAAGACGTGGAGCAGATCACATTCAACGCCAGGGTTGCTGCAGGAAATTCTCAGCCGGTACTGTACATTACGGAACGCTGCGTATTTGAGCTCACCGCCAGTGGGATTCGTCTCAAAGAAGTTGCGCCGGGTATCGATATCACTACTCAGATTCTAGACCTTCTGCCATTTTCTGTGATCGTGGATGATGTTGCGGTGATGGATGAGCGTATTTTCGCAGATGCTCCCATGGGTCTGCGGGAGAAGGACGAGTTCACAAGCCATCTGGAGACCGTACTCAGTGATAGGTTGGTGGCTTAGGCACGGTTTAAATGCTTGATCCTCAGGTCAAGAAGATTGTCGATGCAATAAATCAGAGCGGCAGCCCTGAATACTGTGATATGTCGGTCGAGGAAGCTCGGCAGGCGCACAATGAAAAAGCTTCCTTGCTTGGAGAACCATTCGTCGATATGTGCTCGGTTACCGACATATCCATTCCTGGTGATGCGGGCCCCATAACGACAAGACTATATCAACCATGTGCCGAACCGGCCGCCTGCATTATTTTTTATCACGGTGGTGGGCACGTTATTGGCAGCCTGGATTCTTACGACACGCTCTGCAGGCAGTTGGCACATCAATCGGGCTGCATGCTGTCGTCTGTCGACTATCGGTTAGCACCTGAACATCGATTTCCGCCGGCAGTCGACGATGCGTTTGCAGCGTTTTGCTGGTTCGTTGAGCACGGTCACGAAGTGGGTGCGAATGCAAATCGCCTGATCATCGCTGGTGATAGTGCTGGCGGCAACCTGGCAGCGGTAGTCGCGATACTGGCACGCGATGCAGATTTACCTTGCGCCTTGCATCAACTGTTAGTTTATCCTGCAACCGCAGCTTACCCCGATAGCGCTTCGCAGCTTGAATTCGCCGCAGACCACGTGCTGACGATACGTCTGATACTTTGGTTTCATCAACACTATCTCGACTATCAGGATCACACTGATGTCCGTTGGGGGCCGTTGCTCACAGAAGACCTGACCAATCTCCCGTCCGCGACACTAATCCTGGCGGAATGCGACCCGCTGCGTGATGAGGGTATTGCCTACGCCAGGAGGCTCGCCGAGGCCGGGAACGACACGACGCTGAAAGTGTTTTCAGGAACGACTCATCCGTTCTTTTCGTGGTCCGGTGCGGTCGACAAGGCCCGCGACGCTGTTACGTTTGCGTCGCAGCAAATCCGGATGGCTACCCAAAGACCTTAGATAGGCTGATTTATCTCACCCAGCTTTTCACTAAGTAACTGGTTTTCACGGTAGTCGATGGGGATGACCACAAGACTAGGTCCTTCCTCGTTCAATGCACTGGAAAGTATTTGCTTCAACTTATTGCTGTCGTCGCAGATATGCGCATGCCACCCGAAGCTCTTTGCCAGAGTTTGCCAGTCGGGGTTTCCGAAACTGAGATCAGTATGACGACCATAGGCATTGTCCTGTTTCCAGGAAATAAGCCCATAGCCGTGATCATCCCAAACAAGTACCGTGATGTTGCTGTCGAGTCGACGTGCCGTTTCCATCTCCTGGATGTTCATAAGAAATCCACCGTCGCCCATTACCGCGAGGATCCGACGATTGGGATAGACCAGGTTGGCGGCGATGGCACCCGGCAACGCAAATCCCATGGAGCAATATCCATTGGGGATTAGACAAGTATTAGGTTCATGGCAATGATAGTGCCTTGCCACCCACATCTTGTGGGCACCTACGTCGGATAACAGAATATCCTCCGGACCCATCACTGCGCGCGCATCCCAAATCGCTTTTTGCGGACGAATCGACCCCTGCGTCTCATCCTCACTGTATGCTTCCAGATCGTTGCTAATAAGGTGCCTGACTTCCTGCTGTTTTGTCAGATCGAATGATAATTCTGGTGTCTCTTTGACCCGCTGCGACAGCTGATCGAGCATTGATCCCAGATCACCGACCAGTTCCACCTCGGGATGAAAATATCGATCAATCTCGCCAGGCTGAAAGTCTGCGTGAATGATGCGTTTGTCGCGCTGTGGGTTCCATAGCTGCGGTTGGTATTCCACCATATCGAACCCCAGTGCGATCACCAGGTCTGCATCGTCCATCGCCAGGTTTGGGAAATCTTTTGCGCCGAGACCGACGGTATAAAGGCAGTAATCTTTATCCATATCGACGCAGCCTTTTGCCATAAAGGTACTGATGACGCCGATACCGGTTAGTTCGCAAAATGTCCGGAGAGACTGGCTGGCACGTTTTCGAATACAACCGTTGCCGGCAAGGATGATCGGGCGCCTCGCATTTTTTAACAAATCAAAAGCCTGATTGATGACATCGTTACCGGGAACTGCCTGTCGGAACCGTCGAGGTACGATGGGTTGCTCAGTAGTTGCTTGCGCCGCAATGTCCTCGGGCAACTCAATATGGACCGCCCCGGGCTTCTCTCGGCGCGCAAGTCGAACGGCCTTTCTAACGATCTCCGGTATCGTGTCCCCATTACGAATTGAGATTCCCCACTTGGTAACCGGTTCGAACATGCCGACGACATCCATTACCTGGTGCGACTCTTTGTGTAACCGTTCCGTCGAACCCTGTCCTGTCAGCACGAGCATCGGTGCATGATCCATATTGGCATCGGCTACGCCGGTGATAAGGTTTGATGCCCCTGGTCCTAACGTTCCGAGACAACCAGCAGGATTCCCGGTCAGTCGCCCGTAGACTTCTGCCATGAAAGCGGCACCCTGTTCATGGCGCGTCAGGACGAACTGGATCTTGCGGCTGTTCGAGAGGGACATCATGAACTCCGCGTTCTCCTCACCGGGTACGCCAAAAATGTACTCTATGCCTTCTTCTTCCAGGCATTTCACAAACAGGTCAGCGGCTTTCATTACTTCAGTCTTCGTCCTTTTGCTTGTTTGGGTCTTCTTTGTTTGGGGATTCCTTGTTTGGGGATTCCCAGGTTGAGTTTTGCCCGCCGGCTGAGGCCCACATGTCCATGGCCTGTCGCATAGCATTCATCGGGTTGAGGTTGGTCAGGTTTCGCATTTGTTCTCGATACTGATCCTGATGTTCCAGGAAGAGCAGCATGCTTTGCTCGATGTAGCTTGATACAAAACGACCAAAACGTTGGTCGTAAAAGCGAATGATTTGCTCGATGGCTCTATTGGTCAACACGGCCTCGTGCCCCTCTTCCTCCTGTTCCGACAGAATCTGTAGCAGAACTGCTCGGGTAATATCCTTACCATCGCTCGACTCAATTACCTGAATGCTGTCACCGCAGAGCAAAGACTGACGTACGTCATCAATCGTGACGTACTTACTGTTGTCGAGGTCGTAAAGTCTGCGATTTGGATATTTCTTATAGTTTCTCATGGTATCAAACCAGGATGATGCATTGCAGTATCAATTGTGCATTCTTTACAGGTTCTTGTCCAAGAATAGGGCAATATTTAAAGATGTTTAATTGTGGTGCAACAATATATAAAAATGTTTATATTCAGATAGATGTAGATTATTAATGCATTGTATTAAAAATATTATGTTGCAGTGCAATAATATGTTGACATGTCGATTGTGCAATGCAACAATGGCTCCACTTGTGCAATGCAGCAAAAAGAGGAAACTGCAATGATGTCTTTCGAAAATAACATGAAACTAGGTCAGGAACTGTATGAGCTGAATAGTGTGACCATGAAGAAGCTCATGGAACTTGATGCTGACTCGTTTACCAAGCTGATGGAGATGAATAAGAGCTTTGGTGAAGGTATTCCGGAAATGAAAGGCCTGGTTGCATTCATGGATATGCAACGCGAATACGGAAAGGCACTTTGGGATGACAGTCAGGAAGCCATGAAGACCAAGAGTGAAATCATCCGTGATGCGTTCGAACAGGCAGGTGAAATAATGGTAGAGGCGTCATCGACGACTCCGCCCAAGAAAGAAACAGCAAAGAAAGCCGCCTAGGCGCTAACCTTTCCCCCTCGGGGCCGCCAGGCCCCACCCCCTCGATATTAACCGCCCGCGTCGGAGACGACAGGGCGGTTAATATCACTTTGTCGCCAACGATATTAAGAAGCAGCACCAGGTGTTACGTAACGCAATGCCCGTACGCAGGGGATCAGCGAAGATAATCGAGTGTTTGTTCGCGGTCCTTAAAGATCCTTTAAGGAGTCGTCTGATTCTTAATACAGGCTTGACCAAGGATTTAACGACAAGTGCTAGATTATTAACATCACCACTCTAGCCAGACGTTTTGAGGTTCTGATGCGTATATCCGCCTACATGCGCCACTTGTTCATGGGTTCGGATGAATACAAAGAAAAGAACGGAGAGTTCTCCGTAAACTCCATGACGGG
>CAJWQG010000027.1 GCA_913045175.1 uncultured Gammaproteobacteria bacterium
TAGCGAAGAAAAAGCCGGCTAAAAAGAAAGCTGCGAAGAAAAAACCAGCTAAGAAGAAAAAAGCCGCAAAGAAAAAGCCAGCCAAGAAAAAAGTAGCGAAGAAAAAGCCGGCTAAAAAGAAAGCTGCGAAGAAAAAACCAGCTAAGAAAAAAGCCGCGAAGAAAAAAGCTAAGAAAAGACGCTAGTCGTCAACCCAAAAGCCCTCGTTAATCGAGGGCTTTTTTCTTTTGCTTTTATGTGTCGGTGCCTGGTTCAACGGAGCTGGGCGCTGGTATTTACGTTTAGAAATGCTTCCGAGTTGGCGGAAAAATCAGCGATGACTGGTGTCAGCCGGGTGATCCATCCAACGACTGATTTTGCACCTGATTCCAAATAATCTCTAATAGAATCAATAGCTTGGGCCTTGCATAGGAATACCAGATGCTGGTCTCTGATCCCATCATTGGGTAGTGCGATGAGGTTATCTCCTAATGTCTCCTTCAGATGCTGGACAATGTCTGATGGCAATAGTGGCATATCACAGGGCACAACAAATACGTAGTCAGTATTTACAGAATCTGCACAGCTGGTTATACCTGTGAGCGGACCCTGAAACCCCGCTTCGGTGTCGATGCAGTAGCGGTAGGGCAGCGATTGGAAGCGTTCGGAGCTCTCACCGCAGCTGATAATCACATGATTGACCTGAGGTTCTATAGTATCGATGACATGTTGGATCAGAGGCTTACCTTGGTAACTGCACCAGGCTTTGTCCAGGTTGCCCATACGACGTGATGCGCCACCAGCGAGTATAATTGCAGTGATCTTTTCGGAACTCATGATGTTGTGTTCATTTAATAAGTGGAACAATTCTAGGTGACTGAGCTATCACATTATTTTGACGATGATGGATTGCTAGCGCAAGAAGTTCCAGGTTTTGTTGTGCGAAATCAGCAACTGGAGATGGCGACTGCGGTAGCAGCTTCTATCTCGAATGAAGAGATATCATTCCTTGAAGCAGGAACTGGTACGGGAAAAACGTTTGCATATCTGGTTCCATTATTTCTGTCCGGCAAAAAAGTAATGATCGCGACAGGTACGAAAACGTTACAGGATCAGCTAAATTTTCAAGACCTGCCCCTCATTAGTAGATTTTTTCCCAGACACCGTTCTGCTCTTCTGAAGGGAAGAAGTAACTATCTTTGTCCAAATCGTCTGGAAAAGTTCCTGAAAGTCATGGTGTCTGATGAACCAACGCTGGCACAGTTGGTTCGCATTCGATCCTGGGCGACCAGTTCAGTGTCGGGAGACCTTGGGGAAGCGCCTCAGGTTGAAGCCCATGTTGTACCTCTAATTACAAGCACCCGAGATAACTGTTTAGGGTCTGGTTGTCCACAATTCGACACCTGTCCCCTTTATGCAGCGAGGAAACGAGCGCAGGAAGCGGACGTAATCGTTGTAAATCACCATTTACTGTTTGCGGATCTTGCCTTGAAAGAAGACAGTTTAAGTAGCGTTTTACCCAAGGTTGATGCGATTGTGGTCGATGAAGCGCATCAAGTGCCAGATATAGCCAGACAGTTTTTTGGCGCGTCAGTGAGTTCTCGAAGTTTTGGAGACCTTATTCGGGATCTTAGAGGTGAAATGTCTCTGCTTGGTAATGATGACCCTGCACTGCTCAATCAAATCAATCAGTTGGAGGCGGCGCTCGATGCGATGATAGGAGCCATACTCGCGGGCAATGCCGATTTTGACCAGTGGTTCCAGTGTGGGGGGCAGTCTATTGTGGAAGAGGTTGACCATTCGCTGGCAGAGCTTAGAGAAGCCCTGGACGTCGCTTCAGGCAGAAGCCAGGGCCTTGATAGCGGCAGACGTAGGGTAGAGCAGATTGCGGATGACTTTGTGCTATTGACGGAACCCACAAGCCTTGATGACTTCGTTCATTGGATTGATCGAACGCGGACGGGGTTCACGGTGCATCTTTCTCCGATTGACGTCGCTCAGACTATTGGTCAGCTGTTCTCACCGGGAGCGTGGATTTTTTGTTCCGCTACGTTGTGCGTTGATGGTAGTTTTTCACATATCCGTCGCGCGCTCGGCGTTGAAGAAGCAGTTGAACAGCGGTTTTTGAGTCCTTTCGACTTTCAACGTCAAGTGCGTGCTTGCCTTCCCCCGGATCTCCCGGTACCGGGAAGTGACGATCATACTTACGCGCTTGTGGAAGCTGTTAAGCCGGTGCTATCGGCCAATCATGGCAGAACGTTTTTCCTGTGTACGAGCTATCGTGCGATGAACATTGTCAGGGACCTTTTGTCAGACTCGCACAACTTATTTGTACAGGGAGTGTTACCGCGGCATGAACTGATGGCCGCGTTCCGCCGAACCGAGCGTAGTATCTTGCTGGCGACTCACAGTTTTTGGCAGGGTGTCGATGTCAAAGGTGCAGGACTAACCTGTGTCATTATCGATAAGTTACCATTTGCTAGTCCAGAAGAACCTTTGCCACGTGCCACGATGCAGGCAATCGATACTGCAGGTGGAAACGGATTCGTCGATTATCTCCTTCCTCAAGCGATCATTGCACTCAATCAGGGGTTTGGTCGGCTGATAAGGGCGGAATCGGATCGAGGATTGTTTATCCTTGGAGATCCTAGGATATTTAGTCGTAGCTACGGTGGACTGGTTCTCTCCAGTCTTCCTGAGATGGAATGGATAGAGATGGAAAATGCATGCCAATACATAGGGGGAATAAGTGAACGTTCTGGCAATTGACACTTCATCGACAGCTTGTGTCCTGGGACTACAGGTTGATGATCAGCGCGATGCGGATGTTCGTATCTCTGGTAGGTCACATAGCAGAGACATACTGCCTGCTATTTCTGAATTACTTTCTGCAAACCAGGTTTCCCTGAGTCAGCTTGATTGCATCGTTTTTGGGCAAGGTCCAGGTTCCTTTACGGGTTTGCGTATTGCGGTCGGCGTGGTTCAAGGATTGGGATATGGTCTTGATGTACCGGTCGTCCCTGTGTCCTCGCTGGCATGCCTGGCGCAGGCCGCCTATGAGGCGACTGGAAATAGTCGGATTGTAGTGGCGCTACATGCACGTCAGGAAGAGGTATACCTTGGGGTCTATGAAGCAGCGGACAGCTTTGTTCGTGCAATTTCGGATGAGACAGTTATCGATGTAAACGATATCTCCCCGCTGCTGACAGACGACTGGATTGGCGTTGGCGATGGTTGGATTCTGCGTGCACAACTGGAGAGTGCGCTTGGCAAAAAGATGTTAAGTGTGACAACTGATGTCCACCCTGATCCTGATGCGTTACTGAATCTTGGTATTGATGGGTTCAAGTCTGGTCGATCGATCGACGCGATTGATGCGCGCCCTGAATATCTTAGAGAACAGGTTGCGACACCGAGCAAGAAGCAGTGAGTCGGTACGTATTGCAAACTACGGCATCTGGTCTCTGCCTCGAAGACACGTTTAGTGATCAACATCCAACGCTTCTCGACTTTACTTCCGGTCAATTCAACTATCGGTTGAAGAAAGGCGGTGGCAGGCGTGAGCTGCTTGCCAAGGCTGTTGGTGCGAAAGATGGAACCAATGTGATTGATTGTACGGCGGGCCTGGGTCGCGACGCTTTTTTACTTGCATCATTGGGATGCAGGGTAACGATGATAGAGCGCTCTCCCGTTGTGGCATTACTGCTTGATGATGCCCTTGAGCGTGCATTGCATCACGAGGATCTGGCCGAGACGGTAGCGCGTATTGAGCTGGTTTCGGGAAACGCGATAGATTATCTCAATGATGTCCAAACCGTACCTGAGGTCATCATGTTAGACCCGATGTTTCCGGCGCGAAAAAAAAGTGCACGGGTAAAAGGTGATATGCAAATGATGCAACGCTTCCTTGGAACTGATGGTGATGTCGATACACTTTTCGCTGCCGCCTATTCGAGCGGATGTTCGCGAGTTGTTTTAAAGCGCCCGTTGCACGATAAGTACGAGTTACCCATTAAACCGACTAATACCCTAAGGGGCGGTTCTATTCGTTTTGATGTTTTTGTTATTTCTTAGGAAATTGGGGCTATTTCTCTGAGGACAGTGCCTGTAACACATGGTGTCGCATTCCAATATCCAGCGTGGCGGCAGCGTTTTCTGAAAGTCTGGTGAAATCCTGAGCAATGGAAACACGATTGTCTGATACCTGAACCATGTTCTCTGACTTCAAAGTATTGATGAAGTTGCCAAATAAGCTCTTGTCAAAGAAAGTTGGGGAGTTAATACCGTAGATTGTAGAGAGTCGCTGAGCGATAGCGCTGGCATCTGACTCAAGCTGACGAACTGAGCGCGGCTTCGCTGAAGCGAGGAGTGTCGCTACGATATGAAATCGTTCCAGGGTTGGCTCTATGATTTCAGCAAGATAGACGAGAGATTCGAATTCCACGCTGGTTGGCTCTGGCGCGTTTAATCGCTCACCTTTCAGGTCGACTTCGATGACGTCGTTGTCGTGCAACAGTTGTAGCGCATGAGTGCATAGTGATTGGATATCTGATTCTTCGAACGGAAGAAAGTATTCACTTCGCAGGTATGGATAGAGACCGCGCAGGAAATCCGTAACCGCTGCGATCGACGTAGTACGTTCAGTCATTACAAAGCGCGCGATCAGCGACGGAATGGCATAGATATTGGCTACATTGTTTCGATAGTAGGCGAGCATGGCAGACAGTTCAGGTGTCGCATTGATGGTTGTGCCAAAAGCGTGTTGCTCACGGGTGATGCCGGTAATTTCGATCGCTTTTTCAAGAACTTCCCTGGACGGCGCGTCCGTAACGGTGATCTGATCGCTATAGTTTGCGCCTCTGGCGATGGATCGAAGAATGCCGATCTGCGTTAGTAGTTGTTGTTCCTCCATGATTTGACGTGGTGTTCCCAGGAGCGCAGTGGCTACCAGAGTGACGGGATTGATAGCAACGGCCCGGTTTATCTCAGTCGCGAGTTTTCTGGCAAGCTCACCGCAAACTGCTGAGAATCGGGCGTTATCCAGTTCGCCAGGGGTTCTCCAATTAGTCAGATTCTCGTCAAGAAACGAGTCAAGCATCAAGGGAGCACCGAAATTGACGGTGACCTTTCCGAATGAATATCTAAAGGACCGCAATACACCGAAAATATCCAGTAGTGATTCGGTCTTTTTGTCCTTGCCGGTAAGTTCACTCATGTAGGTGGCGACTTCCAATACACGTTCGTAACCGAAATAGACTGGCATAAGGCAGATTGGCCGAGACGCGTCCCGAGCAAAGCTGCGCATGGTCATTGATAGCATCCCTGTCTTCGGGTCGAGGGTACGTCCAGTTCGGCTGCGACCACCTTCTATGAAGTACTCCACCGAGTAGCCTCTTACAAACATCTGGTGCAGATACTCATCGAAAATAGCACGATAGAGAGCATCGCCTTGAAAAGATCTGCGCATAAAGAATGCGCCAGCGCGTCTCAAAAGCGGACCTACGATGGGTAAATTAAGGTTCTTTCCCGCGGCAATGTGCGGAGGAGTCAGACCGTTGTGGTACAGAACGTATGATAAGAGAAGATAGTCGATATGGCTTCGGTGACAAGGCACATAAATAATTTCATTGGAAAGAGCCGCCTGCTGCACTGCTTCAACATTATTCACCTCTATACCGTCATATAGTTTGTGCCACAGCCAGGTGAGCACGACATGGAAAAAACGGATGACGCGATAAGATTGATGTGAAGCAATTTCTCTGGCATACGCCAAAGCTTTTTTTTCTATGGTGTGAATTTGTGCGTCTGTTTGAACAACTTCTTTCTCGATTGTTTGTCTCACTGCGTTGCTGGAAAGCATCGTATTAATCAGTGTTCTCCGATGAGAAAGGTCTGGGCCTATTACTGCCTGTCGCTGATGTCTGAAGTGGACTCGAAGCACCCTCAGTAGTTTGCGAATCTGTTTGTCCGGATTCGGTTCACTGGTGATGAGTTGGCGCAGGCTTAGTGGTGCGCTGTATTCAATCAGGATATGGCGGGGGTGAAAGATAATTGCCAGTAGTTTTTTAAGCCTGTTGGTTACGGTCCAGTTTTCAGAAAGAATGAGTTTGTAGAGCGACTTTTCTCGGTCTGGCTGGTGCCCCCAGAAAATTGATACGGGTACAATCTTGATGTCGCTGGTGGTTTCATTCTGATGCGTAAATAGTCTGACCATCCGCTCTGACAAAACACGCTGAGTCCGGCGCCCGAATCGGCCCTCAGGATGTCCCACGAAGAAAACAGCACGTTTCTCGTTTACTCCGGGTATCGGTTGAGAGGGTCTTGGTAGTAGGGCGTCTTCGCTACATCGATCAGTGACCAGAAGGTCAGCAGTTGATCGAAACGGTAAGACGTAACAGACCGAGTCGTCGTCACTCAGCTCCAGGTTTGAGGCACCTAGTACGGTGGGTTTGATCCAGAAGAATAGTATCGTCCGGCTAATGCGAAACTGGAAGGCTCTGAGCCTATCGAGTATTTCCATTAAAGAGTTCCGAAATTTCCGCGGCCGAGTCTGTTCCCTCTATTTCTATTTCGTATAACTTCGAATACTTGCGTTCAGTTACCGCGGCGATGTCGGACCTTGTATTGAGGACTGTTGGGCGTAGGAATACCAATAGGTTTTGTTTTTCGTACGACTTAGTCTCGCTGCTAAACAACTTTCCGAGGACTGGTATCTTACCGAGAATTGGCACTCCCGTATGGTTATTCGACACTTTGTCGCGGGTCAGTCCGCCCAGAATAATTACTTCGCCGTTGTCCACCAGCACTGTAGTGTCGATGGTGCGCTTACTGGTAATCAGGTCGGCAGCGGCCTCGTCACCAATTGCCTGCAGGCTGCTTTCTTCGACCTCTGATACTTCCTGGTGGATCTCGAGGCGTATCAAGGCTCCATCGTGTATGTGTGGTGTTACTTCCAGTGTCAGGCCAACATCCTCCCGCTGGATGGTTGTGAAAGGATTATTTTGCGATCCTGTAAGGCTGGAGCCTGTCCTGAATGGCACGTTCTGACCCACGACGATTTTAGCTTCTTCATTGTCCATCGTCGTGATGCTTGGTGTAGACAATAGATTGGCGTCTCTGTTAGTTGCCAGTGCACGAATAATGAAAGCGAAACTGGTGGCGGTTTCAGAGAGTCGTCCACCACCGATAAGTGGTGAACTGCCGAGGTCGGTTACTGCCGGTGTCTGGGTTGCTATTGACTGTAGTATGTTTGCCAGGGTGCTGTTCGGCGCAGTCAATCCCAGGGGGAGGCTGCTGCTCGATGCATCGCCAATAAACAGTTCGGAACCAAGCTGCCGTTCGAAATCAGTTGTAACTTCAACGATTGCTGCTTCAATTAACACCTGCAGTCGTCGAACGTCGAGTTCGTTGATGATCTCTTTTAATTCGATCATCGTGGACGGATTCGCTTTGATCACCAATGCGTTCAGAGAAGTATCCGCTTGTATCCTGGTCTCCACGTTCTGTCCCGGGGCGTCTTTATCGCCGGTGTTGTTAGATACCAGATTGTTCAACAGTTCCGCCATCTGTTCAGCGTCTGAATGGGCGAGGCGCACCACCTTAACGGTCCCGCTCCTGTTTGCGGGTACGTCGAGACTACGAACAAGATCGGCAACTCTTCTAACGGTGTCTTTCTCGCCTTTTACAACCAGGCTATTGGTTCGTTCGCTGGCAACCACTGTTACCTTGTTGGGACCTTTTGCCCCCTTACCAATCTCGTCCGGAGCGAGTTGTTCCAGCAGTGCGATCATGTCTTCGACCCATGCTTCTTTGAGATCAATGATCTTGATGTGCTGATTGTCGGAAACATCGATCTTCCTCACGATTCTCTCGAGCCGGTTGATGTTGCTGGCGTAGTCGCTGATTAGTAGTACGTTTGGTGTTTCCAGGCCGGCAACGTGGCCATGTTGTGGGATCAAGGGGCGTAAAATTTTGACTAGCTCTTTTGCTGGCGCATTGGTTACAGGAACAACACGAGTGATCAGTTCTTCGGTGTTAACGTTCTCAAAATCGTAAGGATTACCACTTTGCTTGGCGAGTACCTGCTGTACGATTTTAGTAGTATTACCCGACGGCACGGCGGCGAAACCATGGACACGAAGCACGCTCAGAAAAAGTTCATACACTGAGTCAGCGTCCATTGGCGTATTGGAGACAACCGTGACATTACCCTTGATTCGGGGGTCGATGACGAAACTTTTCCCCGAGATCGCGGATACCTGCGTAATAAACTCGCGCAAGTCTGTATTGCGCAAATTTATTTTCCACTCGTTTTGAGCAGCGAGTGACAAGCCTGGCGCCAGGAGCAGGACACATAGTAAAACTGTTCTCATAATTTCTCCCAATCTCACGGGATTGGCACCGTAAGAAAAAATCTTCTCGTATCTCTTCTGACTTCGACTCGCACACGTTTTTGCGCAAGTGCCTGCTCAACGAGCGCTGAATCTTTAGCTGCATCACCGACTGCTTTGCCGTTAACAGATAAAATCACGTCGCCTTGCTTTAGGCCAGCTTTGGTTAGCACGTCGTTGGACGCATCAAGTTTGTAACCTTTTGAACTTCCAGACTCGATTGGGCTGACGCCAAGGTTGACCAGGGTGCCGGCAGGGTCAGCGGTGATCGCATCCCTGTGTGTCTCGACGTATTGCCTCAGAGTATTGCCAGCTGAATTTGTCGGCCTTGGGCTGGATGACATGCCCTCTCTTTCCGTTATGCGGGATCGAATCTGACCAAGGTGTGAAGAACTGCCACTTGACCTGCTGGCTCGTGGAGGTACATTTCGTGTCGTATTGGTGCGCGTCGCCGCGGCGCTGAAGACTTCCTCGCTAAATACCAGTTTTTCAAGTCTTGAACCCCGTTTGATCAGGATGTGGTCGTCGTGGACAGAATCGAGCGTGGCGTTTCCCGGTAGTCGGTCACCTATGTGATAAAGCTCACCCTCTTTGTTTTTCTGGGACACTACCGCAGCTGAGTCATCAGGATTGTCGGAATTGAATACGCCCAATAGCTCCAGGCTGAGCTTCGTTTTTGGCGCGTCGACAGTTTTTGGCGCCGCTACAGATCCTGCCCGACCGAACAGGTTGAGCTCACTGATATTCACACGCGGCGATGATCTCACGGCTGGTTTTTGCACCTCCGTTTGTTCAGGAGCATGCATAGGGTCCAGGTTATCCAATACGAAAACCGTCGTGTCAACAATTGCCATCATCATCAGAATGACAAGCAGCATGGCAGTAAGCGTTGCCAGCCGTTGCTGATGTTGTTGCCAGAAGTGGGTGATTGCGTCCAAGGTGATCGTATTTTGTGGTCAAAAGTTACCTTAACAAGTATGTATATGGCTTACTACACTAGAAAACTCTATAGAACCTTCTCTTCAATGGTGATTACTACATCGTCCGGATTTGTACCTTCCGGAACTGGAAGGTCAGCCAGTGTCAGCAACCTTGCATTAAATCTTAATTCCACCCAGCCATCTTGCTGCAGATAGATAGATAAGACCGGTAAACGCACATTGTTAACGAAAAGGGTTAATTTACTGTCATTCATGCTTAGCTCCCCATCCAGCGGTGGGAGGTTTACTGACTGGCTACCGTTTTCTGCCTGATAGAGAACATTCCCGCCGGTCCAGTAGATCTTCCCGTGGACGTACGAGAACCAGTTGTGATCCACAGTGACGGTGAGATCGTTTAATTCGAGTGAACCCGAGAAACGCAAACCATATCGGGAACTCACGTGGTTTATATAATCGCTTCCGATAGATCCATTTACTTCGGTGATCTCGCCGTCCTTTCCATCGGTCACCAGGTTTCCCGATAATCGGTGACCTAACCCAACGACGTCCAGTGTGAGATCTGCTGTTCTGCTAAGCAGGGGCAGTGGTGCGAGCGACCAGTTTAGCCCTGATCCCGGAAAGTCACGGTATTGGATGTCAGCGGATCCGCGCCAAATAGTACCGCCAACGCGAAAGATGCTCGTGTCCAGCAGTCTGGCAACATCTCTCTCGACGAATCTATATGCGATACCAGCAGGCGCGTAGAGTGCGAGGAACACTGCAAAGCTGAGTAGTGCGGTTATTCCGTAGAGCAGAAACTTTCTCATTCCCAGACAACCTTGGTTTCACCTTGCTGATTGATTTTCAGCCAGCCACCTTCCTCGTTCTCCCATGAGCCCGTGCTGCATCGTGCTTCTTTGTTGAGGAACTTGTGTGCGTCTCGTGCACAGTCAATATCCGTTGGCCAGGGGGTATGGTTAGATTTGAACCAGACGGAGGTATAACCACCTTTTGCGGCATCGGGCACGATGAGACATGCTGTTTTTTCTGTTCCGCGAGTAAGCGTAACCGTTTGTTTTCCCGATTCTATGTCGAAGTGGCTCCGTAGCCATTCCAGGATTGAATTTTCGGCTACATCCTTAATGTAGATTTCGATGTCAGGAAATGCTTCTGACATGGGTCCTCCCTATTTTGCGAGAAGACGCTCGAGCAGCGCGGTGTAGACATGAGAGAGCTGCAGCAGATCGTCTGTCGCGACACACTCGTTCACCTTGTGAATAGTCGCGTTGCTGGGGCCGAGTTCAACGACCTGAGTCCCTGTAGGCGCTATAAATCGACCGTCTGATGTCCCACCCGAGGTGGAAAGTTCGGTTTCTATGCCAAGAACATCCTGGATGCTTGCCTGGGTGGCGGGTATGAGTTCTCCCCCCTGGGTGATGAATGGTCTTCCTGATAGATGCCAGTCAACTTCGAAGTTGAGCTCGTGTTTATCCAGAATAGCGAGCGTGCGTTGGACCAGTACGTCGTCAGTGGTTTCCGAGGAGTAGCGAAAGTTAAACAGAACTTCTAATTCGCTGGGGATGACGTTGTTAGCGCCCGTTCCACCATGAATGTTGGAGATCTGCATGCTAGTTGGCGGAAAAAACTCATTTCCCTCATCCCAGGTTTCATCAACTAGCTCCTGCAATGCAGCCATGGCGCGATGGATTGGATTTATCGCATCGTCAGGATAAGCGACATGGCCCTGCAAGCCGATTACCCTCAGCTTGCCGCTTAGTGAGCCTCGTCTGCCTACCCGTATTACATCTCCTACCTGTTCTTTACTGGATGGTTCGCCAACGACGCACCAGTCGATGTGTGTGCCTCGGTTGCTGAGTTCTTCCATGACTTTGACGGTACCGTTAACTGCTTCAGCCTCTTCGTCACTGGTTATTAACAGGGCAATGGTGCCTTTATAGGCGGGTTGATTACCTAGAAATCGCTTGATGCCCGTGATCATCGCCGCCAGGCTTCCTTTCATATCGGAGGCGCCCCGACCGTAGAGAACGCCATCGACCAGGGTAGGAACGAATGGGTCCGTCTCCCATTCGCTTGCTGGTCCTGGGGGAACCACATCGGTATGTCCGGCAAAAGCCAGCAATGGTGAAGCTTCTGTCCCTGGTCTGGTGGCCCAGATGTTAGAAACATCGCCAAAGGGCAGGTGCTCGATTTCGAATCCCATTTCCTCCAAATGTGAAGCGAGGAGTTGCTGACAGCCGTCGTCGTCAGGAGAGACCGAGTGTCTCGCGATCAATTCCTCGGTCAGGGATAACGTGAGGCTGTCTAGATCTGAAATGGCCATTTCCTCGATAAAATTCTGTGGTCAGAAATTAGTTATTGTTTGCAGTTAAACTCAACATCTTGCCTCTAGTTTCTGTAGAAACTAGTTATTTCTTGCCCGGAAACTCGACATCGTGCCTCTAGTTTCTTTGAAGGTAATTATTTTCTTCACAATTTCCTTTGGAATGTTGCTTCTCTCCGCTCAGAATCAGGACTTTGTGGACAGAAACTAGTTATTCGCGTGTAGTGTCTCGTTAAGTTTAATCGCCTTTTTGTTGGTGCGACATTCGACGATACCGGTCTGTGAATTTCGAATGAACAGCATGTCTGATTGACCGGCAAGTTCCCGGGCCTTTACGACCTTGACGAAGTTCTTGTCTTCATCAAGCACCTGTACGACGGTTCCCGGTGTTATGTAGAGGCCTGCTTCGATAGTACAGCGATCTCCCAGAGGAATGCCGGTGCCGGCGTTGGCGCTAATCAGGCAGTCTTTACCGATAGTAATGACAGTATTGCCACCACCAGAGAGTGTACCAGCAGTACTCGCACTGCCGCCAAGGTCAGTGCCCGATTCCATGGTTACCCCTTGAGAGACACGCCCCTCAACCATATTGGGTCCGATCGTGCCCGCGTTGAAATTTACAAACCCTTCGTGCATTACGGTGGTGCCTTCTCCGAGGTAAGCCCCGAGTCGGACCCTTGCGGTGTGAGCAATTCGAACACCAGAAGGTACGACGTAGTTGGTCATCTTCGGAAACTTGTCGACAGAAGCTACCTCAAGAACGCGGCCGGACTTTCGCGCTTCAGTCTGTAGCCCGGTAAGTTCTTCCAGGTCGATAGCACCAATCTCAGTCCATGCAACATTGGGTAACAGACCAAATAGATCGTCGAGATTTATCTCGTTCGGTTTTACGAACCGGTGAGAAAGCAAATGGAGCTTGAGATAAGCCTCAGGCGTTGATGTAGGTGCACTATCTGATTCGAGCAGGGTCACCACAACAGGTCGGTCTGATTCCTTGAGTGACTCGAGCAGGTCCAGGTTCACTGCATCGATGAGTTGATCGATGGTCTTGTCGTCCAGTTCAATCGCGGTATTTCCACCGGAGTAAATGATTACGCCGGAGATCCCCGATACCAGTGCTTCATCAGGTTTAAACAGCGGCTGCGGATAATACACCTCCAACCATTCACCTTTAGAATTTTTAGTGCCGATACCGAAAGCTAAGCTAAACATGATTCCGTCCTTCTAATTCGAGGCGGCATTCTACTACACACTCGGGCCTACGGTTATGCCAGGAATCTTTTTATTCGGTTTGCTGCTTCCACACATTCCTCCAACTCGGCCACCAGTGCCAGGCGTACGCGATTAGCCCCCGGATTAACGCCGTCTACCTCTCTGGCCAGGTAACTGCCGGGGACAACTTTGACGTTGGTCTCTGTAAACAGTTGAATAGTGAACTCGCGATCTTCTATTGGTGTTTCGGGCCACAGATAGAATCCTGCAGCGGGGCGCTGCATAGGCCAGACGTCTTTGAGTACATTCAGAAAAGCTTCGTACTTCCCGGAATACAGGTCTCGATTCTGTGCGACATGGGTTTCCTCTTGCCACGCTTTCGCGCTTAGCCACTGACTTTGTGCAGCCATGGCGGAGCCATGGTAGGTCCGATAGAGCAGGAATTTCTCCATAATCGTTGCATCGCCACAGACGTAGCCTGATCGTAGCCCGGGCAAGTTGGAACGTTTGGAAAGACTGTTAAATGCAACACAGTTCCGGTAGTCGTCTCGTCCCATGGCGCTGGCAGATTCCAGCAGGCCGGGAGGGGGTTCGTCTGAGTAAATTTCTGAATAACACTCGTCAGAAACAATCGTGAAGTTATATTCATCAGATTTCTTAATGACCGCCTGTATTTCTTCAATGCTCATGATCGAGCCGCTGGGGTTGCCTGGAGTACACAGGTACACCATGGAACAGCGCTGCCACTCATCCTCAGTTACCTTGCTGAAGTCTGGATTAAAGCCGTTATCCTCGTTGCAGGGTATGTACCTTGGGGTGCTGCCGGCGAGAATCGCCGCGCCTTCGTATATCTGATAGAAGGGGTTTGGCATCATGGTAAGGCTGTCACCATCGATAACTGCCTGGGCGATAGCGAATAATGCTTCCCGTGTGCCATTCACTGGTAATACTTCAGTTTCCGGGTTAATCGCACGACCTAGCTTGAAGCGCCGGTTAACGAAGTCCGCAATTGCTTCGCGTAATTCGGCAAGACCTTTGGTCGGTGGATAGGTCCCGAATCCTTTGGCAATGGTGTTGGGGTTACAGTAGCTCTCTATTAGGAACTCTGGTGCTCGATGCTTCGGTTCGCCCAACGCCAGAGAGATGAATTCCTCGTCGGTAGTCGGTGTGATATTGGCGAGTAGTTCGTTGAGTCGTTCGAAAGGGTATGGCTGCAGCTGATTCAGTCGCTTGTTCATACCGCTACCTTTTCTGCATGTGTATCGAGTTCCTGACAGATTCGGTCGGCCAGCATGCTGCGGGTTGCGTCGTCGTCGATGGGCTTACCATTTTTGCTCATGTGGAAGTGGTCTTCAATTCTTTCTCCCAGCGTTGTGATGCGGGCGGTGTTTACCGTGATATCCATTTCGACAAATACCTTGGCGAGTAACGCCAGGAGCCCCGGGCGATCTGGCGCCACCACGCTGAGGATAGAATGATCCGGTCCTTCGGTGATCGATACTTCGGTTTTTAATACGAACTGCCGAAGGGCACGAGGTGTTCGTCTCGGTGCCGTGTCTTTGGGTCGCTCTTCCGGATTCAGATATTTGAGCAGCGTAGTACGAATACGTTCCCGTCGAAATGGTTTGTCACCTACAGGAGCGCCATCGGACTCCAGCACGGTGAACGTGTCGAAGACCAGGTCAGAGGCAGAACTTGCTATTTTTGCATCCACCACGTCAAGCGCCAGCGCGTCGAGTGCGGAGACGATAGAAGCGAATATATGTGGCGTATCTTTCATATAGACAAAGATCTGTGTTGCACCCTCATCGGCGCGTCGACGGCTTGTGATGTCGCGTATGGAAATCAGAGGCCCTTCCGACAGGTCATGTTTATTGATCGCAGCCGTGTGCCAAACGATATCGGATACGGATTCGTTGATGAAATAATCTTCGTCAACGTTGTTCCAGATCTGCAGCGTTTGCTCTGGGGTCAGATTGTATTCTTCCAGTCTCTCGATAGCGTGGTCTTTGGTCTGGACAATGTAGTCCTTCCTGTCTACGTAGTTCTCCAATCCTGAACGTAGCAACTTCCTTGTCTCCATATATAGCTGTCGCATGAGCGATGCGCGCCAGCTGTTCCACAAGGTTGGATTGGTCGCGTTGATGTCTGCAACGGTAAGGGAGTATAGGTAGTCCAATCGGACCTGATCCTGAACCAGCATGGCAAAATCATGGATGACCTCCGGGTCCTGAATATCTTTGCGTTGCGCAATCGTCGACATTATCAGGTGGTTTTCTACCAACCAGCAAACGAGATTGGTGTCCCAGGTGCCGAGCCCATGGCGCTCACAGAATTCTTTGGCTATCGAGATGCCCAATTCGGAATGATCACCTCCCATGCCCTTGGCGATGTCGTGGTAGAGGCCTGCGATATATAGCAACTCGACTTTTGGTAGCTGGTGATGAATGTGGGCAGCAATAGGGAACCCTTGCTCCTGGTTTTTGTAGCGAAATCGTCGCATGTTGCGCACAACCTGAAGCGTGTGCGCGTCTACGGTGTAAACATGAAAGAGATCAAACTGCATCTGGCCGATGACGCGGGCGAACTCCGGCAGGTATGCGCCCAGAATACCGTAGCGCTCCATTCTGCGTAGCTGGGTGAATAGATGGTGCTTGGACCGGAGCAGGTCGAGAAATAATCGGGTTACTTCCGGATCATTAAGAAAATCATCGTCGATGAGATCCGCGTGCTTTCGGACCAGGCGGATTGTGGCGGCACGTACTCCCTGAATATCGTCTCGATTGCCCATGACAACGAACATTTCTATCAGCGCCGCGGGATGCTCCACGAAAACTGTGTCTCGTATCACCTCCAGATAGTTGTTGCGCAACTGGAACCGCTCGTTAATGGGCTCAATTCTAGCGCGGGTTTCTATAATGGCTTCATCGAAATGCCGTAGTAGCAAGCGGTTGGTGTGATTCACCTCGAGCGCAGTGCGATAGTAATCCTGCATGAACTGCTCGACCGCGAGCTGGTCACCGTCCTGGTAACCGAACATCTGCGCGAGTTTTTGCTGGTGCTCGAACAGTAATCTGTCGTCTTCACGACCGGCGACCAGATGTAGTCCGAAGCGGATTTTCCACAGAAGGTCTCTGCCTTCCGTGAGCACCTTACTTTCGGCGTTGGTCAGAAAGTTTTGTTCTACCAGATCGTTGAAATCGACCGTGCCGAACTTACGCTTGGCGATCCACATGACGGTCTGGATATCCCGTAGCCCGCCAGGCGAGCTTTTAACGTTGGGTTCCAGGCTATATTCGGTGTGCTCGTACTTGGTGTGTCGTTCTTTCTGCTCTGTTGCTTTTGCCCGGTAGAATTTTTTGGGTGACCAGATCTTCTCAGGGGCGATCTGTTTGGCTACTCGGGATCCAAGTTCATCGTCGCTAAAGAGGGGGCGTGCCTCCATGAGTGCTGTAAGTACCGTGACATCGTTTGCTGCCTGGGTACGGCATTCTTTTACCGAGCGGACGCTGTGTCCGACTTCCAGGCCGATATCCCACAGCAGCGTTAGAAAACTTTGAATGTTGTCTCGATGCAAGTCGTAGTTTGGTCGTTCTAGCAGGATTAGCAGGTCTATGTCGGAGAACGGATGAAGTTCTGCACGTCCATATCCGCCCACCGCCAAAAGTGAAATACGGGTTTTTCGCCAGCTCGATAGATTTTCATTCCACTCAAAACGCGACCATGCGGAGCGCATAATAAGATCCATGAATGATGCTCTGTCTTTTAGCAGTTGGTTAGCAGATACGCCCTCGTGGAATTGACCTTCCAGCTTCGCATGGAAGTCAGCAATCGCTGACTTATATGGAGGTAGTGGTTGTCGTGCGTTGGATAACTCTTCAAAAAGCGCTTCGGGATTTAGCGAATTCACTAGGTGCACTTCTCGATCGTGTCATCGCTGCGATGCGTCAGGATCTCGTATCCGGTGTCGGTAACAAGAATCGTGTGTTCCCATTGGGCGGTAAGCTTGTGGTCTTTGGTTACCACCGTCCATTCATCAGGCAGTACCTTCACGTCTCTTTTACCGACGTTGATCATTGGTTCGATCGTGAAAGTCATACCGGGCTCAAGCGCCATGCCGGTACCCGGATTTCCATAGTGCAGTACCTGTGGATCATCGTGGAAGATACGGCCAATTCCATGGCCACAGTATTCTCGAACGACTGAATAATGATGTTTCTCGGCATGAGTCTGAATGGCATGACCAATATCGCCCAGGTGAGAGCCTGGTTTTACCGTGCTGATTCCTCGATACAGACAGTCCTGGCAGATCCGTACCAACCGCTCGGCCATAACAGATGGTTTTCCAACAACAAACGTTTTGCTGGTATCGCCGTGGAATCCATCTTTGATGGGGGTAACATCGATGTTCACGATATCGCCGTTTTTGAGGACCTTGTCGTCCGACGGGATGCCGTGGCACACCACATGATTAACCGAAGTGCAGATCGATTTGGGGAATCCGCGATAATTAAGTGGCGCAGGAATGGCGTCTTGCTCATTTATCGTGAATTCATGGCAGATTCGATCCAGCTCACCGGTAGTGACGCCTGGAACGATGTAGGGCTCAATCATTTCGATCTGCGCTGCTGCCAGGGCGCCGGCGGCACGCATTTTTTCTATATCTTCCAGTGATTTAAGTTCGATTGGCATGGGTTCTTACTGTCGTTTTTTATACGCCCCCGCTGAGGGCTCTTCACACTCAGCTGAAGGCTCTAGGCCCTGCGCTGAAGGCTCTGCGGCGGACACTATACCAGAATCGGGGCGCTAGTTTGGTTTGTAGTGCGCAATATGGTATAAACCGCGCCTGCCGGATGGCCGGCAGGCTAGAAATAGCTAAGAACTAACTACTTCTCACACACACCGACACATAATTCGGGTGCCAGTACGCTGGTTGGATTATGGGGTATGTGGAGGCTCAACCCAAAATACGGAGTTATTATGTCAAGCGTATCTATGCGTGACCTGCTTGAGGCGGGCGCACACTTTGGTCATCAGACCAGATACTGGAATCCCAAAATGGACAACTACATCTTTGGGGCCAGAAACAATATCCATATTATTAACCTTGAAAAAACCCTACCTTGTCTTGATGAGGCGCGTGATTACATTCGTTCCATCTCTTCCAAGCGTAATAAGGTTTTGTTCGTAGGAACCAAACGAAGTGCTGGCAAGGTAGTCAAGGAGCACGCCGCAAGGGCCAAGATGCCCTACGTCGACAAACGATGGCTGGGTGGCATGCTGACCAACTACAAGACGATTCTTCAGTCGATTCGCAGACTGAGGGAACTGGAGACCCAGAGTGCCGACGGTACTTTCGAGAAGCTGACCAAAAAGGAAGCACTATCGCGTCAACGCAACCTGGAGAAACTGGAAAACTCGTTGGGTGGTATTAAGGAAATGGGTGGTCTGCCGGACGCGTTGTTCGTGGTCGACGTTGACCACGAGCGTATTGCGATAACCGAAGCCAAGAAATTACAGATTCCTGTAATTGGCATTGTGGATACTAACAGCAACCCTGGTGACGTCGATTTTGTCATTCCCGGTAATGATGACGCAATTCGTTCAATCCGTTTGTTTGTCGAAGCGATCGCCGACGCAGTGATCGAAGGTCAGGCTGAATTTCAGGGCAGTGCCGATGACTTCGTAGAGGTTACCGAAGACGCACAGAGCGAAGCGGCAGAGACGCCAGCTGAAGAAGTTGCTGAGGAAGCAGCAGAGACGCCAGCTGAGGAAGTTGCCGAGGAAGCCGCTGAAGAACCGGCAGAAACTGAGGAGAGTGCGTCGGAGGAAGCTGCGGAGAATCCCGAGGCTGATGATTCTGAAGGCGAGTCTGACTCCGAGAAAAAAGAGGAGGACTAGTTATGGCGATTTCAGCATCAATGGTTAAGGAACTACGTGCGCGAACCGGGCTCGGTATGATGGATTGCAAAAAAGCGCTGGTCGAGGCTGACGGTGATATGGAAGCCGCTATTGATAACTTGCGTAAATCCAGTGGGATGAAGGCAGCGAAGAAAGCCGGTCGGATTGCTAGTCACGGATTGATTGCAGTCAAAATGTCTGACGATGCTCAGCTGGGCATCATGGTTGAGGTCAATTGTGAAACCGATTTTGCTGCTCGAGACGAAAATTTCGTCGCGTTTGTGCAGACGGTTGCAGATACTGTTTATGAAAAGAAGATCAGTGATGTAGATGAATTACTGGCTTCTGGTCTGGAAGCAACCAGGGAAGCACTGGTGCAAAAGATTGGAGAGAACATTAGCGTTAGGCGTGCAGAGGTATACTCTGGCAACGTGCATACTTATGTTCATACAACAAATAAGATCGGCGTGTTGGTTTCTCTCGAAGGTGGAAATGCGGAGCTTGGAAAAGACATTGCGATGCATGTTGCAGCAACGGCGCCCACGGTAATCAGTCCGGATGATGCACCGGAGGATGTGGTTGCAAGGGAAAGAGAAATCTATACCGCTCAGGCGGAAGAGAGTGGTAAGCCCCCGGAAATTATTGCCAAGATGATCGATGGTCGTATCAGGAAGTATCTGCAGGAAATCAGCCTGACTGAGCAGGACTTTGTAAAGGACCCGGATATCAAGATCGGTGCTTTGCTCAAAAAAGAAGATGCCAAAGTAACAGCTTTTGTGCGTTTTGAAGTGGGCGAGGGTATCGAAAAAGAATCAGAAGACTTTGCTGCTGAGGTGGCGAATCAACTGAAGTAAACAAAACCTGGTTAACACGGATGAAAAAACCCAAGTCCCAATACCGCAGAATACTGCTCAAGCTGAGTGGCGAGGCGCTTGGTCATGATGGTGTTGGCATTAACTCTGCGGTATTAGATCGATCCGCGCTTGAAGTCGGTCAGCTGCTGGGAATCGGTATTCAGGTGGGTTTGGTCATTGGCGGTGGAAATCTGTTTCGCGGCGCTGAACTGCATGCGGCAGGACTGGACCGGGTAACCGGTGACCATATGGGAATGCTCGCGACAGTCATGAATGCGCTGGCGATGCGTGACGCACTGGAACGCGCAAACATCCAGACGGTTGTCATGTCATCTATTCCTATGAGCGGCGTGGTCGAGCACTATGATCGCCGTCTGGCGATTCGTCACCTTAACGAGGGAGACGTCGTGATATTCTCTGCCGGAACCGGCAATCCCTTCTTTACTACAGACTCTGCAGCGTGCCTGCGTGGCATTGAAATTGATGCCGATATTGTATTAAAGGCAACGAAAGTAGATGGCGTTTATGACAGGGACCCTGTGAACGATAGTTCTGCTACACGATTTAGCGAGTTGAGCTATGATGAGGTGCTCGATAAGCAGCTTGGCGTTATGGATCTTACTGCCATCTGTCTGGCCCGTGACCATCAGATGCCGGTGCGTGTCTTCTCAATGGAGAAATCCGGCGCGCTGGCGAATGCCGTGATAGGGGACGACGAGGGTACGCTGATTAGCTGAAGAAATTGGTAGCGGGGAGGTAAAGTTGTGATTGATGATATAAAAGAAGATGCCGAGCAGCGTATGGACAAGACGCTGGAATCCCTGGACAGCACGTTTGCCAGAATACGTACAGGTCGTGCCCATCCGGGTATTCTGGATGGCGTACTGGTTTCCTATTACGGGAATGACACTCCGATCAAGCAGATGGCTAATGTCGTCGTTGAGGATGGTAGAACGTTACTAATCACCCCTTGGGAAAAGAACACGATTGGTGACATCGAGAAGGCGATCCTTAAATCGGACCTTGGTCTTAACCCGGCAACTGCAAGTGAAAATATTCGCCTGCCGATGCCACCACTGACCGAGGAAAATCGTCGTGAGCTTACCCGAGTTGCAAAAGGGGAAGCGGAGAATGCGCGTGTCGCGATACGCAACATTCGTCGTGATGCGAACAATGACCTTAAGGAATTCCTTAAGGAAAAGGAAATCACGGAAGATGACGCGCGAAAAGGCGAGGAGCTGGTTCAAAAACTCACCGATACAAAGATCAAAGAAGTCGATTCCAGGCTGGAGACCAAAGAATCCGATCTAATGGAGATCTGATTTCCATGCTGAAAACGCGAATTCTTACCGCGTTGGTGATCGCTCCGCTTGCCATTGCAGGTGTATTTTTTTTGCCCGAGGTCGGATTTGCTGTTTTTGTTGCACTGATAATGGCAGTTGGCGCCTGGGAGTGGGCACTACTGGCCGGGTATACCGGAATCCAGCGAATCCTTTATGCGGTCTTTGTCACCGCACTATTACCGGCGGCTTATTTTGTCCCATCCACGTTGATTCTTGCCCTTGGCGCCCTGTGGTGGTTAGCTGCATTCGTGCTGGTTCTCGCATATCCGAGCCTGGTTCGCGTTTGGTCCTCAACGTTAGCTCGTTCCACAATCGGCTTGTTTGTCTTGATTCCGGCGTGGCAGGCAATGTTGTTGCTGAAGACCCATCATGACAGTAACTATTTGATTCTTTTGCTATTTTTGCTAATTTGGGGCGCAGACATAGGCGCCTATTTTTCTGGTAAGGCGTTTGGGAAGCGCAAGCTGGCGCAAGATGTGAGTCCTGGCAAGTCGTGGGCGGGTTTTTTTGGTGGCCTCGTTACTGCGCTTGCTATAGCCATTGCGATGTCTCTGATAATTCAGAGTCCCGATATCCTGAGCATTGATGGAGTGATCTTCCTTGTGGGCTGCGTGGTCGTAGCGATGGTATCAGTGCTGGGAGATCTTTCTATCAGCATGTTCAAACGAAATGCAGGCGTTAAAGACTCCAGCAATCTGTTACCCGGACATGGTGGTTTCCTGGACCGAATTGATAGCCTGACCTCGGCAGGTCCGGTCTTTGCTCTATTCATAATGTTCTATGGATGGGCATCGTGAAACAGGTAACGATTCTCGGGTCCACCAGCACAATAGGTGTCAACACACTAGACGTAATTTCCACAAATCGAGACAAATACAGCGTATTTGCCCTCACCGCGAATACCAATATAGACCTCTTAGAGCAGCAGTGCCGGACGTATGCGCCAACCTATGCCGCATTGCGTCATGAAAAGCTGGCGAGAGAGCTGGGTGAGCGACTTTCTGATCTCCCAACGGTTGTTGTAGGGGGTGATAATAGTCTTTGCGACGTTGCCAGCCATCCGGACACGGATATGGTAATGGCTGCGATTCTAGGATCCGCTGGCCTACAGCCGACCTTGGCAGCAGTTCGGGCAGGTAAACGAATTCTTCTCGCCAATAAAGAATCGCTGGTGATGTCAGGTAAGTTGTTTATGGAACAAGTGAGAAGCAACGAAGCAATGCTTCTGCCGATCGATAGCGAACATAACGCGATTTACCAGTGTCTGGCGAACGGCGCTGTGGGGCATGCTTCCGGTGTTAAGCGTCTGATACTTACTGGTTCCGGTGGTCCGTTACTGCGCGCCGACATCAGTAAAATGATTACAGTCACACCGGATCAGGCGTGTGCGCATCCTAACTGGAAGATGGGTAGAAAGATTTCGGTAGATTCTGCCACGATGATGAACAAGGGGCTGGAATTACTGGAAGCGAGCTTTCTGTTCGATATTTCTCCAGGGTTGATAGATGTCATGATTCATCCGGAAAGTATCGTTCACTCCATGGTTGAGTATCTTGACGGCTCGGTGGTTGCCCAGTTGGGTAACCCGGATATGCGAACGCCGATAGCACACGGTCTCGCGTGGCCGGATCGTGTGCCTTCGTCGGTTGAACCGCTTAATCTAACCAGTAATTCTGGTCTGCATTTTGAGGAGGTTGACCATGACCGTTTCCCATGTCTTCGGCTTGCACGAGAAATCTCTGAGGAACCACAGGGGCTATTTATTGCTCTAAATGCAGCCAATGAAGTGGCGGTGAAATGTTTTCTTGATGAACTAATCGCGTTTACTGACATCCCAGTTATTATCGAAGCTGTGCTGGAACAGACAAAAGCCGAGGAAGCACCTACAATAGAGTCAGTCATTGAACTGGATCGAGCTGCTAGAGAACTAGCTTTGAATAGAGTTAACCGAAAATCATGATCGAAGTGATGCAAAGCATAGTTGCGTTAATCGTGACGTTGTCGATTCTAGTGACCATACACGAGTATGGCCACTACTGGGTCGCGCGACTTTGTAACGTACATGTTCTTAGATTTAGTGTTGGCTTCGGGAAACCTCTGTTGATGAAACGAGGTCCTGCGCCCGCGATGGTCCCTTCGCCCGAGCGCCAACAGATCGAAACACGAGCCAATCAACCGCTAGAGGGCACGGAGTTTGTATTAGCAGCCATCCCTCTAGGGGGATATGTGAAAATGCTCGATGAACGGGAGGGCTACGTTCCGGATGATCAAAAGCACCTGGCATTCAATAACAAGCCGGTGTTGCAGCGAATCGCCATAGTCATAGCGGGTCCTCTGGCCAATTTTCTCCTCGCGATTGTCGCCTACTGGGTGTTGTTTACCGTTGGTGTAACGGGTGTCGTGCCGAAGCTTGGTGAAATAGATCCTGAATCAAAAGCGGGGTATGCCGGGCTCAAAGCAGGCGACGAGATTGTTGCGGTGGATGGTTCCGCTGTTGAAACCTGGTCCGACGTGAATCTGCGGTTGTTCGAAAGGCTTGGCGAGTCGGGTGAAATCGTAATATCGTTAGCAGAAGGTACGGATTTCACGAGGGATCATACTATTGGGATCAATAGATGGCTTCAGGGGGCAGATGAGCCCAGGCCGGCGCTGGAACTTGGTCTGACCTTGTCGTATCCACCAATCCCGGCATTAATAGGTGGCATTGTTGAAGGTGGCAGGGCAGAGAAGGCAGGGCTGGTAGCTGGTGATAAGATTCTTACCACAGACGATGTAGCAGTAGACAACTGGGCTGATTGGGTGGAAATGATACAGGCAAGTCCTGAACGGAGTATGGCGCTTACGATACTGCGTTCGGATACAGTTGTTGATCTGGTTGTTACACCAGAGCAAATAGAACGAGATGGTAAGACTATTGGTTTCATTGGTGCTTCGCGGACTGCGATTGAATTACCGGAAGACATGCAGCGGCAGGTCAGTTATCCGATATATCTTGCCTTGTTTCCTGCACTCGAGAGAACCTGGGACGTGACAGTATTTACGCTCGTCTCTGTTAAAAAGATGATCGTAGGGGCTATTTCACCTAAGAATCTAAGCGGACCAATTACTATCGCACAGGTTGCAAACGCGACCGCTCAGTCCGGGCTTGGGAGTTTCATTGGATTTATTGCACTGCTCAGTATTAGTCTTGGGGTGCTCAATCTGTTACCTATTCCTGTTTTAGATGGTGGACATTTGCTGTATTACATCGTGGAGCTCTGTACGGGAAAACCGGTCCCCGAGCGCATCCAGGTATGGGGACTGCAGATGGGTATGTTTCTAATCATGGGCATTATGATGCTCGCCTTTTATAACGATTTGGCAAGACTGTAAAAGAGTATTGAGTTGTCAGTAATCAGTAATAAGAAATAAGTAGAAAGCTGTATGAGTCGTTTCCGAAATTTAGTCCTGCTATTAGCGTTTGCATTTGCTGATGCAAATGCGTTTGTGTTTAACGATGTTCGCGTTGAGGGCCTGCAGCGTATTTCGGCAGGGACGGTCTTTGGGTCCTTGCCCTATAACGTTGGAGATGACCTGAGTGAGTTAGATCTAAGGTTTATCATCCGCGCGCTATTTGAAACTGGCTCGTTTGACAATGTCCAGGTAGGTCGAGACGGAGATGTGTTGGTCATCGCCGTGACCGAGAGGCCCACTATTGATGAGATTGAAATTGAAGGCAACAAAGCGATCAAAACTGAGGATCTGCTGGATGGGCTTTCTGATTCAGGGCTAGCAGTTGGTCAGATATTCAAAAAGGTCACCCTTGAACATATCGCGACCGGGTTAGAACGTCAGTACGTTTCCCAGGGGCGGTACGATGCGGGTATCAGTACCGATGTAATACGGCTGCCGCGTAATCGCGTGAGAATCAAGGTAGACGTCGACGAAGGTAATGTTTCGAGCATCAAGCACATCAATATAGTCGGTAATACGCTTTGGGATGACGAGACGCTGCGAGAGCTGATGGAGCTGAAGCTGTCGTCACTATTATTCTTCTGGAAGAAGGATGATCAATATTCGAAGGAAAAGCTGACGTCGGATCTGGAGGCGCTTGAATCATGGTACCTGGATCGCGGGTATCTGAATTTTACGATTGACTCCACACAGGTTTCCATCGCACCGAATATGGAAGATGTTTATATCACCGTCAACGTGATCGAGGGTGAGAAATTCACCGTGTCATCGGTTGATATTGCTGGTGAGCTGCAGGATCTGCCCGAGGAATCAATTAGGTCACTTATCCTTTCTCAAGCCGGGCAGGTTTTTTCTCGTCAGTTGATGACCTCTTCCGAGGAAAGAATTGAACGTATATTGGGTAACGCGGGATATACCTTCGCCAGCGCGACTGGACAGACTGTAATCGACGAAGGAGGCGATACAGTCAGCGTTAAGTTTTTTGTAGACGCGGGTAAGCGAGCCTACGTTCGACGAATAACGTTTCGTGGTAACACGGCAACCCATGATGAGGTACTACGACGTGAAATGCGTCAGATGGAGGCCGGTTGGGCTTCAACAGCGGCCATTGAGCATTCAAAACTTCGCCTGGAAAGACTCGGATTCTTTAAGGAAGTCAATGTTGAAACTCCACCCGTGCCGGGTACTGAAGATCAGATAGACGTGAACTATACAGTGGAGGAACAACCCTCGGGCGCAATTTCCGCCAGTCTGGGGTTTGCCGGTGACATTGGTCTAATTGTTGGTGCTAACTATCAGGAGAACAACGTATTTGGTACGGGTAATAGCATCAATATTGCTATTAACCGCAGTGACTTCCAGAAAGCGTTCAATTTTTCCTTCCTCGACCCCTATTACACTGTTGACGGCGTTAGCAGAGGCTACTCTGTCTTCTTTAGAGAAAGCGATTTCGAAGAGCGAAACATCGCGCGATTTTCGACGGATACTTTTGGCGGGTCCATAAATTTCGGTTATCCATTAAGTGAAATTTCAAGATTGGGTTTCAATTTTGGATTTGAGAGTACGCGTCTCAAGGAAGGTATTTTCCCAGTGCAGGAAATATCTCAATTCCTGGCGACAGAAGGTAAAGAATTTGATCTCTATACCCTGACCGGAACCTATACCATGTCGGCGCTCAATCGTGGTTTGTTACCAACTGCGGGACGATCACAGTCATTATCGCTTGAGTTGACGTTGCCTGGTAGTGAACTGGAGTTTTTCAGGATCAACTATGCGGGCCAGATCTTCTTCAGGTTATCTCGATTATTCACGCTTCGTCTTAGAGCTGACCTGGGTTATGGCGATGCCTATGGTGGCACAGAAGTTTTCCCTTTCTACAAACACTTTTTTACTGGTGGCATGGGTGCTGTGCGTGGTTACAAGACCAATACCCTCGGACCCAGAGGAACACCATCGCCGCTAGATAATTTTTCTCAGTTTGATCCAATTGGCGGTAACGTCCTGGTGGAAACCAGCGCAGAGATTTTATTCCCACTCCCCCTTGTTAAGGATCAACGGCAGATCAAATCAGCATTTTTCGTCGACGCAGGTAACGTGTTTAACACTGACTGCGCTCCAATTTCAATTGTATGTAACGGTATTGAAGATGGAGAGCTTCGCTATAGTGCGGGTATCGCAGTTACCTGGATCACGGGTTTTGCACCGTTGAGTTTTGCGCTTTCTTTCCCTTTCAACGAAAAGAGTGGGGATGAATCTGAGGGCTTTCAATTTGAGATCGGGAAAACTTTTTAGTAGTTCAAGTGTCAAACGGTGATTAGCAATCAATTAAAAAAATAGTTGTTTTCAAAATGGGGCGAGTGCGACTGCACTTTGTATTAGATTCTTTGCAATAAACAAATGGATATGTAAGTATCTGCGCCCATTGAATTCGGCACCCTAAGGAGACTAACCGAATGAGAAACTACATCCTGCGTACCACAGTAAGCGCGTTATTGATGTTTGTATCAGTGTCAGCCTTGGCTGAGGCTAAGATCGCGTTTGTTAATGCGCAGCGTGCAATTCTCGAGTCCGAAGAAGCAAGGCGGGTTCAGACACAAATGGCTGAGGAGTTCCAAGATGAACAGGCTGATATTGAGAAGCTTCGTTCAGAAGGCGCTGCCTTGGTGCAACGCGCGCAAAAAGACGGTGAAGTGATGTCTGATGCTGAAAAGCGAAAGCTTTCCAATCAGATCCGGGAAATCGAAAAAGACTTGCAGTATCTTGCGGAGAAACTGCAAACGAAAGTTCAGGAGCGTCAGAACGAGCTACTTACTGGGATAGACGTCAAGTTCAATCGAGCAGTTGAAGCGCTCGTGTTGAGCGAAGATTACGACATAATTTTGCCGCGCGAGAATGCTATTTATGTAGGTGATCTTTACGACATCACACGAAAAGTGACCGAGAAGCTCAATGAGATGGACCGGGCTGCAAACTAACCCCGCGTAATGCTTTGAAGCTAAGCCTCGGGGAAATAGCAGATCGCTTCGATCTGTCACTTAAGGGCGACGGGTCCGTAGAGATAGCTAATATCGCCAGCATCGAAGATGCTGGACCAGGAGACCTGGTATTCCTGTTTAGTTCAGCTCACCGTCGACACCTCGCAGATTCGAAAGCCAGTGCGGTTGTTATTCGGGAAGATGATAGTGTCGACTGTGACCTTCCTTGTCTGATTTCAGATCAGCCTCGCTTGGCCTGGGCCAGAATTGCCACATTATTCGATCCGTTGCCTGCGCCTGATGGCGCTAAACATGTCAGTGCCATCGTAAGTGCCGACGCACAAATTGGCGAGAATGTTACGCTTGGACCCCACTCGGTCATATCGTCAGGGGTGAAGATCGGTGATGATTGTACTATTGGTGCTGGCTGTACTATTGGAGAGGGTGTCCAACTGGGAGAAGCCTGTCGGCTATTTCCCAACGTTACTATCTACCACAATGTGCTCCTGGGTAACCGAATCACGATTCATAGCGGAGCGGTTATCGGTGCCGATGGATTCGGGTTCGAACCGGATAACGGTAAGCTCATCAAGATTCCACAAATCTATGGCGTGGTAATTGGTGACGATGTTGAAATAGGTGCAGGCACCACGATTGATCGAGGAGCACTAAAGGACACCAAAATTGGGTCGGGTGTAAAAATTGATAATCAGGTTCAGATTGGTCACGCGACCAGCATTGGCCGGGACACGGCGATATCGGGTTGTACAGCAATCGCTGGAAGCACGAGTATCGGTAGTAACTGCCTGATTGGTGGTGCAGTAGGTATCGTTGATAATATAAAGATCACAGATCAGGTTGAGGTTACGGCGATGAGTCTGGTGAGTCAGGCCATCACTAAAAAAGGACGATACTCTTCAGGCACAGGACTGATGCCTGGTAATGAATGGAAGCGCAATATAGTAGGCTTTAAGCAACTGGCAAGCCTGCTGCGGCGGGGCCGCAAACTGGAGACCGGAGAGGACAGCTAATGGAAGTAACCGAGATACAGAATTATCTGCCACACCGGTACCCGTTTTTGATGGTAGACCGAGTGCTTGAGCTGGAAGTGCAAAAGCGCATCGTTGCGATCAAGAATATCACCATCAATGAACCAATATTCCAGGGTCACTTTCCTGTAACGCCTGTGTTCCCGGGGGTACTGATTGTCGAAGCGCTGGCTCAAGCATCTGGAATACTGGCATTCAAGAGCCTTGAACGCAGCCCTGAAGATGGATATATCTACTATCTGGCAGGGACCGATAAGACTAAGTTCAAGCGATCGGTTGTCCCTGGTGATCAACTTCGGCTCGAAGTCGAAATCATTAACCTTCGCAACCATTGGATGAAATCGTCAGGTAAGGCGTATGTGGATGATAAGTTGGTGTGTTCGTCAATGCTTACTTGTGCGGAGCACAGGGTCAGTTAGTTTCATGAGATCTGGTCCTTCGTGACTAAGTCCGGAGAACGGCCGCTAACGATCGCTTTGGTCGCCGGAGAGATCTCCGGGGACAATCTTGGCGCCCCTCTCATGCGGGCGCTAAAGCAAATACAGCCAGATATCCGTTTTGTGGGAATAGGTGGCCCCGCAATGATCGCAGAGGGGCTGGAGTCTCTTTACGATATGGAGCGATTGTCAGTTAACGCGTTTCCTCTACTGAAAGTCCCTGAATTAATCAAAATATTGTTTACCACCAGTACCAAACTCAAAGAACAGTCCCCTGATTGTTTTATCGGAATTGATTACAACTTTTTCAATGGCCTGCTCGAAGGCATGATGAAACGCGCTGGTATTCGAACAGTCCACTACGTGTCACCAACTGTCTGGGCCTGGCGATCGGGTAGATTACGTAAGATAAAAAAGCATATCGATCTGATGCTGACACTGTATCCTTTCGAGACGGAAATTTACGCGGCCCATGGTATTAATGTGTGTTATGTCGGTCACCCTAAAGCGAGGGAAATCTCCGTGGATCAGGGGCGCGAGGGGAAAGCTCAGGCGCGTCAGACGCTTGGACTAAAGGACTCGGATAAGGTTGTGGCGATTCTACCGGGTAGCAGGGCGAGTGAAGTTGCGCTGATTGGGCCCGGTTTCTTCGAAACGGCAAAGCGCTTGAGTCAGGACTGTAAGTTTGTCGTCGCTGCTGCGAATAGTCGCAGGGAGGATCAAATCCAGGCACTTTGGCAATCTCTGGTACCTGAGGTACCGGTAAAGGTCACAGGTGATCCATTGACGGCCATGACAGCCGCAGATGCAGTGCTCGTTAAGTCTGGCACATCGACCCTGGAAGCCATGTTATTGCGCCGACCTATGGTGATGGCATACCGGTTAGGTAAGCTAACCTATGGCCTGATCTCCAGGATGGTCAACACGCCTTATTTTGCACTACCGAATATTCTTGCCGGACACCAACTGGTGCCGGAATTCATTCAGGATGATGCGAAACCTGATGTCATGGCCGAGGCCATGACACGGCTAATGAGCCAGCCGCAGGATGAACTGATACGCGAGTTTGATGCCATTCACAGAGCACTTAGCCCCGATTCAGGTGCTTTGGCCGCTCGAGAAGTCCTTAAACTGTGTGAGGGCACCAATGTATCGGCTTGAGCATTGTGCCGGGGTGGATGAAGTGGGTCGCGGACCCCTTGCAGGCGCCGTTGTTGCAGCAGCCGTAGTCTTGAATCCCTTTACGAGCATTGAAGGTCTGGATGACTCCAAAGCGCTGTCTGCGAAGCGCCGGTCTGAGCTTGATCTGCTGATCCGCGAACAGGCTGTGGGTTTTGCTATTGGACGAGCAGAGGTGGAGGAAATTGATCGAATTAATATCCTCCAGGCCACGATGTTAGCTATGCAACGGGCGGTAGAGGGACTCAGGATTCCCCTTGATTTCGTGCTGGTGGATGGTAACCGTACACCGGTGTTTTCATGCCCTTCAGATTGCTTGATCAAGGGTGACGCCAAATTTGACGCGATTAAAGCGGCATCCATTATTGCCAAGGTCGCCCGCGATACTGAAATGATCGAGTTGGATGAAGTTTATCCGGACTATGGGCTTGCCAATCACAAAGGTTATGCGACTCGTTTTCACCTGCAAGCGCTCAAGAAACTGGGCCCGTCCCCCATTCATCGAATGTCTTTTGGCCCGTGCCGCCAGCGGGAATTGTTTTAGTCAGCACGTGGACTTGTTTCATTCGTCTGTTAAGAGATATTGCGCCTCTGTTTTTATCTGATCAGGACCTGTGAAGTCTCCATCAGTCAATCCTTTGATGAACCGCTTCATGCGCTGGTTCCTGAGATGAACGCCTACTCTCGCGAGAACGATCTCGGGAGACGCAGGTTTGTTGATGTAATCCACTGCTCCCACTTTGAAACCCATTTGTTCGTTGTGTCGATCATCCATGGCAGTCACAAAATGATGGGTATATGATCTGTGTCTTCTCGGGCCTTAAGAACCTCACACACTTCAATGCCGGTTTTCCCTAGCATGAGATTGTCCAACAAGATTAGATCGGGTTGCAGTGACGCGGCAATATCGATCGCCTTGTCGCCGTTAGTCGCTACGCACACGTCGTACTGCGGCTGAATCATGTTTGTCATGATCCGCAAAATGGTAGCCTGGTCGTCAACAACCAGAATAAGGTGTTTGTCTCGTTCTGCCACGATCGATGAATGTTGTGTTGGTTACACCATTCTAGCGCAAATCCTGATCCTGTCTCCACGACCAGCGGGGATTGTCAGATGAGTCCGTGAGTGCGTTCAAAAAGCTCAGCAGTGCCTCAAGGTCATTATCGGAAAGCGAAAAAGGTAGCATCCTGGCGTCAACCGAGGGATCCTCTCGTTGATTTCCTGTTGCATAAAAATGCACAACACCTTCCAGGGTTGGTATGGAACCGTTGTGCATATAGGGTGCTGTCAGGCCGATATTACGCAGCGTGGGTGTGCGAAATCGGTATCGGTCCAGTGTATCCTGGGTGACTTCAAAGCGACTCAGGTCGCTCGACCGGGTTACCCCTGTATTGTGAAATGCATCTTCAGTGAAGTCACTATCGGCGAGATGGCACTCTCCACAGCCGTGACGATTGAAGATCCCGAAACCAGTTTTTTGAGTGGTAGACAGCGCGTGAACGTCGCGAGCGGTCCACCTGTCAAAGGCTGAGTTGTTGGTGTTGAGCGTTCTCGCGAAGGCAGCGAGAGCCAGTGCGATGTTTTCAATGGAAAGGTCTCCATAGATATTCGTGAATGTCTGTTCATAGTCCTTCAATCGACGAAGGCGATCTTCAAGCACACCGACAACTGGATTGCCCATTTCCTGAGGGTGGAGGAGAGGGGTGATGGCCTGGGTATCAAGAGATGTTTCACGACCATCGTGAAAAAGTACGTTGCGAGCGAAAACGTTTAGCAGGGTCGGTGTATTTCGGCGTAGCGTTGATCCATCTATTCCTGTGGCAGTGGGTCTGCTGTTGTCAGTGAAGCCCTGTTCAGGGATATGGCAGCTGGCACAGGACATCGATCCGTCGATCGAAAGCGCTTTTTCAAAGAAGAGGCGTTGGCCGAGGGTTGCTTCTTCGCTCAGGTTTTTTTAACAAAAAAATCGCTAAGGGCTTCATTAGACATCAGCGCTGAGATTAACAGCAGCGTAAGGCCGCGCATGCTAGCTCGATCTCGTTCGGAAACTCAACATCGTGCCTCTAGTTTCTTTGCAGGTAATTGCTTTCTTAACCATTTCCTTCGGAGTGTCGCTTCTTCTTGCGCGGAATCGGGACTTTGTGGACAGCAACTAGCTCTGTAACATGCTTCGCCAGCTTTCCAGGTCGGGGATACGCATGTAGACATTCTGCTGCTTGGTTTCTTCCATGGTAGCGTGCGGAACATGACCATAGTTATGTCCAGGCAACAATAGCGTGTCATCAGGAAGCCCGGCCAGTTTTTGAAGACTGTGATACATGTCATCGACATCGGAGCCGGGAAGATCCACCCGACCACAGCCGTTGATAAACAATGTGTCGCCTGAAACCAGTGTTTGCTTCACCTTAAAACATTGAGAGCCAGGTGTATGACCTGGTGTATGTAGAAACTCAACTTCAATATCACCAATCTTTAACGTGTCACCAGACTCCACTTTAGCAATGTCATTGTCAGCGATTCCCGTAACTTTCTTCAGACCATCGGCTTCCAGTTTGTTCGCGTATACCTTGACCGGATTTTCACCTAGCAATTCGGCGACCCCGGCAACATTGTTTTGTCCAAAAGATCCGCCACAGTGATCAGGGTGGTAGTGAGTTACGAGGGCGGCGGTGAGCTTGTAGCCCTTTTCGCCGATAACGTCCATCAGACTCTTGATATCCCACGCAGGATCGACAATCGCGACTTCACGGGTCCGCTGGCAACCGACAAGATAAGTGAAGTTCTCCATTGGCCCAATTTGGATCTGTTCTAGAATAAGCTGGTCTTGCATAGTCATCCTTAAAAGTGTGCGCTGCCTGGCGTTCTCGGAAACGGTATCGCATCCCGGACGTTCTCCATACCGGTAACGTAATTCAGTAACCGCTCGAAACCGAGACCAAAACCGGCATGAGGAACAGTACCGTAGCGCCGCAGGTCACGATACCACCACAGTTCCTGTTTCAGCTTATCATCGATACGACTATCGAGGATGTCCAA
Organism: uncultured Gammaproteobacteria bacterium; assembly: GCA_913045175.1. Lineage (GTDB taxonomy): Bacteria > Pseudomonadota > Gammaproteobacteria > Pseudomonadales > Azotimanducaceae > UBA7455. The sequence goes on from CAJWQG010000027.1 coordinate 33,070, forward strand.
ACGTTCTTCTCGCTGGCTACCACCAATGATCTCTCCAATCCCTGGCGCGAGTACGTCCATAGCGGCAACGGTTTTCTCATCGTCATTGAGCCGCATGTAAAAGGCTTTTATCTCCGATGGATAGTCCATCACAATTACCGGCCTACCGACTTGTTGTTCAGTCAGATAACGCTCATGTTCAGATTGCAGATCGACTCCCCAGGCCACTGGAAACTCGAAAGATTGTTTAGCGTTTTGGAGAATGTCGATGGCTTCAGTGTAGGTGATTCTTTCAAACGAGTTATCGATCACTCCGCGCAACCTATCGATGACTTCCTTATCGATTCTTTGGGCGAAGAAGGCCATATCGTCTTCTCGTTCCTCCAGGACTCTCTGTAATACCTTGGTCAGAAGGTCTTCTGCGAGATCGGCATCGTCATTCAGGTCTGCGAAGGCGATTTCTGGCTCGATCATCCAGAACTCAGCCAGGTGCCTGCTGGTATGTGAGTTTTCAGCTCGAAACGTCGGCGCGAATGTATAAACCTTGGACATTGCCAGGCAGTAGGATTCCAACTCTAACTGGCCTGATACTGTCAGGAATGATTCTGCACCGAAGAAGTCCTCATCGAAATTCACGTTACCGTCACTGATCGGCAGATTCGCAAGATCCAGAGTGCTAACCCTGAACAGCTCGCCGGCTCCCTCGCAGTCACTGGCCGTTATGATCGGGGTATTGATCCAGTGATAACCATTGTCATGGAAATAGTTGTGTATGGCGTTTGCCAGTGTCGTTCGTACTCGTGTAATAGCACCAAAGGTATTGGTTCGCGGTCGCAGATGTGCCTGGGTTCTTAGATACTCGAAAGTATGTCGTTTTTTAGCCACGGGATAGGTTTCGGGGTCATCTACCCATCCCACCACAACAACATCGTCCGCCTGAATTTCCACCGATTGGCCACGACCCTCTGATTCGACCAGCTTGCCACTGATGCTGACGGCACAGCCGGTGGTTATTTCCAATACTTCCGATTCATAGTTGTTCAGGGTATTGGGAATCACCGCCTGAATGGCGTCGAAACAACTCCCGTCATGGACAGCGATAAAGGAAATACCTGCCCTGGAGTCTCGTTTGCTGCGTACCCAGCCCTGAACATTAACTTCAGCTTCGTTTGGCAGGTCACCGCTGAGTAATTGAGCGACGGATGTCATAGCTTATCGTCCGCGATACTAAGCAAGACCAAGTTCGGCATGAGCCTGATCACGCAATACACGTTTGGCGATCTTCCCAGATGCAATTCTCGGGAGTGGTTCGCTGCTGAAACGGATGAATTTTGGGATTTTGAATTTAGCCAGGTGGTTGACCAGGAAGGCGCGAAGTTCATTTTCGTCGATTACATTCTTACAATGAACTGTCGTGCCGATCTCTTCTCCCAGTCTTTCATCAGGAATGCCGTAGACACTTGCTTCCAGGATATCCTCGTGCACCAGCAGTGCAGCTTCTACCTCACCGCAGCCGACGTTTTCTCCGCCGCGGATCACCAGGTCTTTGATTCGATCGACGATAAACAGAAAGTTTTCCTCATCCAGATAGGCAACATCGCCTGTACGAAACCACCCGTCGACGAAAGCTTTTTCGTTGGCATCGGGTCGGTTCCAGTATTCGCGAAACATGGAGGAACCTTTAATTAGCAGTTCGCCTCGTTCCCCGGTTGGTAGGTGGTTGCCATCCTCATCGACGATCGCGAGGTCCAGCACCGCGGAAGGCCTGCCTGAACTACTGGGTCTGTCGAGGTAGTCCTGTCCACCTGTGCCGGTGCCGATCGCATTGGTCTCTGTCATACCCCAACCGGTACCAGGCATGGCATTGTCAAACGTCTCTGAAATGCTTTTGACCTGTTCCGGCGCCCGGGGTGCGCCGCCGCCGCCCACAACGATTAAGGAACTAAGATCTCTGTTGGTCCTGCGGGCGGTCTCTACCAGGTCACCCGTCATAGCTGCAGGTGCCGAAAAGGAGGTGATGCGTTCCCTTTCAATCAGTTCCGCACCAATCTCCACATCCCACTTGTACATGGCGACCACTCGTCGTTGAGACCGATAAGACTGCAGCATAACGGCGTGAGATCCTGCTACGTGGAAAAGAGGCACCCCAAGAAGCATTGCGGGTGGATTTACTGGCTGGAGTTCAGGTGGATTGCCATCATGCAGGACAAGCTGACTGGTGCCGAAATCCAATTCCCAGGACAGTAACGCGCTAATGACGTTTCGGTGGCTGGACACCACGCCTTTGGGATGACCTGTGGAGCCCGATGTATACAGGATTGTCGTGTCATCATCGGCGCCATATCGGATGTCGGGCATGGTAGCGTCAAATGCAGCGGCCGCTTCATGCAATAGCGGTATGTCATCAGGAAGCGGTTTATCCGGACGCACTGCCAGGACTTTCAATCCAAGCCTATGGTAGATCGGCGCGATCCGGTCAATGCGCTCCTGGTCTGCAAAAAGGACCCGGACACCCGCGTGCTCAAGTCCGTAATCCATCTCTTCTGTTTGCCATAGGGCATTCATACACACCGCTATTGCGCCGATGGACGTGATTGCCTGGAAAGTCATTGCCCATTCAGGGTAATTGCGCATCGAAATGGCAACCCGGTCGCCGCGCGCAATCCCGTATTGTTTAACCAGCAATTGTGCAATTCTGCAGGAGTGCTGATACATACCATCGAAGGTATAGCGTTCTTCGCCGTACACATAGAATTCAGCATCGGACCGATTTTCTTCGTATAGTTGCCGCAGCGTATCAGGTGCGTTCTTGAAAACACGGCAGGCATTGCCATGGACGTCCATTTCGATCAGCTCGAAAGGAGCTCCTGGACCCGTGAGGGTCGCGACGGCATCTTGCCTAGTGATTTTGCTAGCCTGGTTCATTCGACCTCGAGTGAAAACCCGTAAAAATACGTGTAGTTGTGGTGCAATTGCAACCGAAAATATTGCGAATTCATTGTGGTTAGATGCGTGCCGTTGCTCCTGTCAGCCACAGGCGGTCTTCGTCACCCAAAAGCGGACTCAGTTTTTCCTGAACCGTATCGTGATAGTGATTTAACCAGGCAACTTCACCGGCAGTCATAACTTCGAGATCGATCAGGCTGAGATCAAATGGCGCGAACGTGATAGTTTCAAAGGCGAGCATGTTGTTCTCGGTTTCCCGTACGGCCATCAGATTCTCGCAGCGAATACCAAAGTCCCCCTCCTGGTAATAGCCTGGTTCGTTAGACAGGACCATTCCGGGAAGCAGCGACTGCTGGGGTGCGCTTTTGGATATTCTCTGGGGACCTTCATGGACTGATAGGAAGCAGCCCACGCCATGGCCAGTACCATGGTCGAAATCGGCACCAACCTGCCATAAAAACTGCCTTGCCAGGACATCAAGCTGTACGCCGGATGTTCCCTTTGGAAAAATCGCTTCACTAAGTGAGATGTGGCCTTTTAGTACCAGGGTAAACATCCGTTTCTGTTCCGCGGAGGGCTCGCCGATGGCTACTGTTCGAGTGATGTCGGTCGTTCCGTCAGAGAACTGACCGCCACTATCAACAAGGTACAGTGAACCCTGCGTGAGGCTGGCGGGGTCTCCGTTGACGTGGTTGTAATGACAGATGGCACTGTTCGATCCTGCCGCCGAAATGGTGTCGAAAGAAAGGTCGCGTATATCTTCTAGTTCATTTCGAAAACTTAAGAGTTTGTCTGCCAGGATTGCTTCGTCATGCAGGTTACCTTCGGCGACCTCGCGGCTTAACCAGGCTAAAAATCGCGTTACAGCGGAACCATCCCGGATGTGACAGTTGCGCATGCCCTGTAGTTCCACTGAGTTTTTCTGTGCCTTGGGCAGGAGTACCGGGTCTTGGCCTTCAACCAGTGAAGCGCCCGCTTCGACACATCGCAGTGCAGTAAAAGCATTGGTGGCTTCGGGATCGCAAAGGACCTTAAGTTCCGAGAAAGAAGAAAGTCTGGATCCGATCTCAGTATCACTTTCTACAGTGACGCCATCTCCTACATGTTCATGGAGCTCTCGGGGAATTTTTCCAAGGTCTGTAAAGAGGGTCATCGCTCCATCAGTGGCAAGCGTCGAGTTAGATAGAAGCACCGGCAGTCTGGGTACGTCGTTGCCCCGGATGTTCAGGAGCCATGCGATCGAGTCCAGTTGCGTAATGAGAGCAACATCTGCGCCTTTGTCCCTAATGGCTTTGCCAATTCGCTGCCGCTTCTTTTCGCTGTGCTCTCCCGTAAATTTTTCCTCCAGTAGTGTTGCGATGTGGCCTTCGGATTGGGGTCTATCTTCCCAGTTTTCATCGATGGGATTTCGACGTAACTCCTCCACAGCAAGCCCGGCTTTCTCACATCTTGCGGAAACCTCCCGGTACCACTTGTAGGAATGTAGTCGGCTGTCGACGCCGATGCGACCTTCATTCAATTGGCTGACTAACCAGTCGATTGGTGGCTCATCGATGAGATGATGTACTTCATACAGATCAGCGGAAACCTGCTGTCTGACCTGAATGGTGTAGCGTCCATCGACGAAAATAGCAGCGCGGTCGGCGAGGATAATCGCCATGCCCGCTGAGCCGCTGAACCCACTGATCCAGCGCAGTCGCTGATTGTGTTCAGGAACATACTCACCCAGATACTCGTCGGTGGTCGGAACAAAGAAGGCCTGAATGTCCTCTTCTGCCATGGCCTTGCGTACCAGGGCTAGTTTCTCATCAATGCTATACATAAGGTTTGCTTAGAACATCATGTCCCGTTTCATATCGTTGGGTAGCAGCGCGAGAATATTCTGTACTGTGGTTTCCGCGGATTCACCGGAAGTATTGATGGTGATTGACGGACCGGGTAACTCGGGAATCTCGAACGTGCCTGACGACATGGCGTCTTCAAGTAACTGAAAGTCATCGACCTTCTCTGGCGTACCACGCTCAGGCGCTTCGACACGCCCTTTCAACTCGTCTTCATCACAGGTAAGTCCGACGAATATCCCGATACCACCAGAATTTTGTGCAGTCTCGATATAGTTCTTGTAATTATCGAGAGGAATAGAGGGTTCATAGGTGAACGAAGAGATGACGGCGTACGACATCAGCTCCAACGACTCCTCAATGAGGTTCTTCGTAATGCTATCGCGTAGTTGGTTGAAAACAGGAGAGGAATAGCCAATACAGGGCCAAGTAATGCAGCAAGGTGTTGAAAATTCAGAAACGGGTAATCCAGTTCCTTGGCAAGCTCAATGGCGATGGTTCTCTTCCCGACTCCGGGAACGCCGTGCAGAAAAATTAGATGCATACCAACTCCTTCACTGGTTGGTTGATGACTTCCGCTACTTTACAGACACCACATACACTTGTCATTTACGGTATTCTTGATTGTAGGAGGCAATCTATGCGCAACAATTTTAGCGATGGCTGTGAAGCGACACCGGAATCTGTGGGTATGTCCAGCAAGAAGCTGGAGAATCTCTATAACCTGGGAGAACGCTACGTTGCGGAAGGTAAGCTTCCTGGTGTTGTTACCTTGGTGGCGCGCGATGGCAAGCTCGTGTATCAGTCCAGGCATGGCAACATGGATGATGAAGCGGGCAAGCCGATGCAGCTGGATGCAATATTTCGTATGTATTCCATGACGAAGCCGATCGCGAGTGTGGCGTTAATGCAGCTCTATGAAGAGGGACGCTTTCAGCTGGATGATCCCGCCTCTAAGTTCATCCCTGAGTTCAAGGACCTTAGAGTGTTCGATAAAAGGCGGGATGCAGATAACTATACGGTGAGCAAACCGCCGCGTGAAATGACAGTACGCGATCTCTTAATGCACACGTCCGGACTTGTTTCCGGGTCGCCGGACTCTCCTGTGGGGACACTCTATCAAAGGGCCCAGATGTACGAGGGCCGAACACTCGAGTCCATGATCAAAGTATTGGGTGGTCTGCCGTTGCACTGCGACCCTGGCTCCGAGTGGAACTATGGTATTTCCACAGACGTGGTCGGATATCTGTGCGAGGTGCTGTCGGGGGTGCCATTTGACGAATACCTGCAAAAAAACATCTTTGAGCCATTGCAGATGACCGACACAGGATTTCATGCTGACCCCGAAAATGTGGATAGGCTCTGTGCGTGTTATCAGGTTGGCAGTAATGGTGAGAAACAATACGAGTTACAGGATGCGCCGGCGGGTAGTAGCTTCCTCAAGCCAAAAACCTACTTTTCAGGTGCGGGTGGACTTGTGTCAACAGCGAACGACTATCTGCAATTCTGCAAGATGCTGACTAACGGCGGGGAGTTAAATGGCGAACGTATCATTGGTAGTCGAACGTTAGCCTATATGGCGACTAACCATTTGCCCGGCGATAAAGACCTTGCGGCGATGGGACAACCTCAGTTTGCCGAGACTACCATGGAGGGAATCGGCTTTGGGTTAGGGTTTGCGGTACTACTTGATCCTACGGCGGCACAGGTTATTGGGACGCCAGGAGAATATTACTGGGGCGGCATGGCCTCGACCGCTTTCTATATTTCACCGGAGGAAGAAATGGCTGTGATTTTTCTGACGCAACTTGTTCCGTCAGGTAGCCATCCGATTCGCCGACAGATTCGCGCTGCGGCTTACGGTGCCATTACTGACTAGGAAGCCTGACTAGGAAGTCCAACCAGGAAGCTCGACCGGGATGCCCGACTAGGCATCGGGAAGATGTGACCAGTCTCCTGGCCAAACGCAACCGTGTAACCTGAGCCCATCGGGTTTGTGCTGCTCGAAAAATGCCGCAACGCCGAAATGCCTATCTTTCCCTGACTTGAATCCAAGGTAACGCTTCTCGTCAACGTTGGTGAGACTGTCGATACATGAGCTATGAGTTACCAGGATGGTATTGGTCGCGATTGGCAGTTCATGAACGTGCGTGTTGAAACCCGGCAGGCAGGGCTTTGATATTCCATCATCTGGATTCGAGTTGCCGAAAGCCAACAGGGCCGTATCTCGAGTGCGTGTCATTGAGCTGTGAAATGAAAGGTATTTGCCGCCCAGTGTCCTATGCAAGCCCGTGCTAATATCAACGGCCTGTTGTCGTCCCTTATCGGTAAGGAATTCGTCATTATCAATGCAACCTGGCTCATCCTTACACTTCGCCGTATGGCGCAGAATCATGATGATCTGCTCATCCGCCCACTTCTCCTGTAGATCCTTCCATCCGGCCTGGTTGCTGGCGAGCGAATTGCATTCTTCATTTACCAGTGAGCAGGAAGAACAAAACAGAACAAGCAGGCCAATTAGTCGCATGTCAGTAATCCAGAGTGACATTTATTCGTCCACGGACACTGTTGATCAAGTAGATTTCGTCGTAGTCCATGAGTGAATCGAGTGGAACTATGCACTCTTCCAGTTTGCCTTCATCGAGTAATTTCTGGCGGTAGGTGCCGCCAAGCAACCCACATTCGATCGGGGGCGTGAAATGTCTCCCTTCTTTTACCACCACGAGATTAGCGATACAGGATTCTGTGACCTCGTGATCCTCGTTAAACAGCAGAACATCATCAGCGTCCTGGTGCGACGCCAGTAAGCTATCGTAGAGCTGTCGATTAGTCGTCTTGTGATAAAGGAACACTTCTTCACGATCAATAGGCTTGTCAGCGACTGCGAGTCGATAGTTTTTCAAAGGAATAAGCGGCGCCGCTTCGATAGTGACCTCACCCTGTTTGCTCAATAACAGCCTGACCCGATAGGGCGCGTCATCCAGATTCTCCCCGGCGAAACTTTCCAACTGGTTCCGAATCTCGGTTTCGTCCAAAGCGAACAAAAAATAGGAGGCAGAGCGTTTGAGTCGGGCAATGTGGGATTCCAGAAGATCAAATCCACCTGCCGGGGACCAGCGCATTGTTTCGAGCAGCTCAAAGGTCTGAAACGAATCGCTTACGACTCTGGTTTTGGTAAAGCACTCTGCGTACTCACGATCGGGTTGGGAATCCCAGATAATGCCGCTACCTGTACCGTAGGTGGCTTTGTGTTCTTTGAGGTCCAGCGTAAGTGTGCGAATGGCGACGTTGAACTGTGCCTTTCTATCAGGGGCTATATGACCGATTGAGCCGGTATAGATTCCGCGCGGTTCCTGCTCCAGATCGCGGATAAGCTTCATGGTATTTACTTTTGGTGCGCCTGTGATGGACGCACTGGGGAAGAGTGCATGAAAGATCTCGCCGAGGGAGGCTTTAGTTTGCGCGCTAACGTCTGTGGTCATCTGGAACAGGGTTTCATAGGTTTCCAGTCTAAACAGCTCATCGACGTGTACGCTACCGGACTCGGCGACTCGTCCAAGATCGTTTCGAATCATATCGACGATCATCAGATTTTCCGCCCGGTCCTTGATGGAGTTGATTAGTCCATTGCTGAGCTGCTTGTCCTCCGCGTGGTTTTTCCCCCGGGGCGCAGTGCCCTTCATCGGTCTGCAGGTAATCGTTTCGCCATCCATCTGGAAAAAAAGTTCAGGTGACAAAGATGCAATCGCAAATTGACCGGTATTGATGAACGCAGCGTAAGGCGCTGCATGATGTGTGGTTAACGCAACGAAGGCCCTATAAGGGTCGCCAGTAAAACTGGCGCGCTGTCGAAAACTATAGTTCACCTGATAGGTGTTACCGGAGACGATCTCCTTCTTGATCTTTTCTACGTTGGCGAGATAGTCGCACTCGGACAGTGACGGCGACCAGCTTTTAATCCTGGATTGATCCACCATGGGCTGCGGGAGTTCGTACAACACGTCCACGTTGTCGTAAACGCCAAACCAGATTACCGGGAATTCATCCAGGGGAGCGTGAGTGATAAGCGCATTATCGAAAGCGCTTGCCGCTTCGTACGCCAGGAAACCGGCAGCGTATTTCCCTGAGGCGGTCGCCTGCTCCACCTGGTCCAAAAGGGGGCGCACGTCAGCGCTTAAGCAGGAAGAGAGGACGTCCTGTGGTTCGGAAAACATGAGCCACTCATCGTTCTGCCGTATGGCAGCGAAACCGAGAGCGTTTGACGTGGCGTTGCTCACAATGGTCAATCCAAAGGGATCCATTCTATACGAAATGGTGTTTTGCGATTAGTTGTCTAACTCGATAAGGTGCCGTCCATGTCTGCGTCACACACAAACGAGATTCTTGGCCATCCAAGGGGCCTGTATGTCCTGTTCCTGACGGAGCTGTGGGAGCGTTTTAGTTACTACGGGATGCGGGCTTTGCTAATTCTTTATTTAACCAAGCATTTTCTGTTCGGTGACAAGGAAGGTGGTTTGATTGTCGGTAGCTATGCCGCGCTCGTTTACGCGATGCCGGTCATCGGGGGGATGATCGCCGATCGCTACCTGGGCTTTAAAAAAGCGATTACTTTCGGCGCGATATTGCTTGTTTGCGGTCACTTCGGGATGGCGTTTGAAGGCCCGGCCGCAGAACGGGTGATGCATGAAGGTGAAAGTATTGTTCAGCGGGACGGAATATATACGCAGATTTTCTATCTCTCTCTTGCCCTGATCATCGTTGGTGTTGGTTTTTTGAAAGCTAATATTTCCAGCATAGTAGGGCAACTCTATGGTGTAGACGATCCACGACGTGATGCGGGTTTTACAATCTTCTATATGGGAATAAATCTGGGTGCGCTCGTTGCCACCCTGTTGTGTGCATACCTTGGTGAAACCTATAGCTGGCGATATGGTTTTGGCCTCGCGGGTATCGGAATGTTGTTTGGCCTCGCCACTTTCCTGCGGGGCAGCAGGCATCTTCAGGGGTTGGGTGAGCCACCTGATCGAAGTGAGCTGGGCACGCCGATCATTGGCAGCCTAAGTAAAGAATTTGCGATCTACGGCATCGGTATTGTGGTGGTGGCGGGCATTTGGCAGCTAATGCAAAGGACCGGTGAACTCGGGTTACTGCTTTCTGGTTTTGGGACCATTGTGGTTGCGTGGATCGTCTGGTTTTCACTTTCTAGATGTGCACCGATTGAACGTGATCGCATGTTAGTGATGCTGGTGTTGATGATACTTTCGGTGTTTTTCTGGGCGTTGTTTGAACAGGCAGGCTCTTCCCTCACGCTTTTTACCGATCGCAATGTGGATATGGGCGAGGTATTCACTGCGGGAATGTTTCAGTCACTGAATCCGTTTTACATCATCGTCTTCGCGCCAGTGTTTGCCTGGATTTGGGTGCGGTTGTCGCAAAAGGGACTGGAGCCATCGACCCCGGCGAAATTTGGTCTTGGCGTTTTGCAGGTTGGTCTGGGTTTTGCGGTTCTGGTGTACGGTGCGGCTCAGGCAGGACCAGACGGCAAGGTCGCGGTGGTTTGGTTGGCGTTGATGTACCTGTTACATACTACCGGCGAGTTGTGTCTGTCTCCCGTGGGGTTGTCCATGGTGACCAAATTGAGCGTGGCCCGCGTCGGGGGCATGATGATGGGAGTATGGTTCTTGTCGAGTTCTTTTGCCGCCTACGCGGCCGGTATGATTGCAGGCCTCATGGCTATTACCGATCAACAGGGTGGTCAATCCAGTGTCGAGTCGCTGGTGATATATACGAGCGTATTCGAGAAACTTGCTTTGCTCGCTATCGTTCTGGGCGTGATTATTCTGCTCGTATCCCCAATGCTCCATCGGCGAATGCATATTCAACAGTGAAAGTGCGTTTGTTCTATATGGTAAGCTTTTCGTGTCAATTCATTGGAACACTTATGTATCGTAATTACCGCTTTTTCGTTTTCCTCTCGCTGCTATTTTTCCAAAATCTAGCCCTGGCCGACCAGACGGATACTCCTCTAACAGGTAAGGAGTATTTGAAACAAAACGCTGAACGCGAGGGTGTCATAGTTACCAGATCTGGATTGCAGTATGAGATTCTGCAATCGGGAGATGGTGCGACGCCAAGACGAAGAGATCGTGTCGTTGCGCACTATCGTGGCACCTTCATTGATGGCAAGGAGTTCGATAGTAGCTTTAAGCGTAACAAACCCTTGGAGTTTCGTACGGACCAGGTGATCAAGGGTTGGGGTGAAGCGCTGATGTTGATGAAGGAAGGTGATAAGTGGCGTTTGCACATACCTTACAAGCTGGGCTATGGCAAAGACGGCTATGGTCCGATTCCACCGAAGAGTGTGTTGATCTTCGAGGTTGAGTTGTTGGAGGTTAAGCGATGACATATGAAAGCATCCTAACGGAAACCTAGGGCCGAGTTGGTATTATTCGATTCAATCGTCCTGATGTGCTCAATGCCTGGACGGAGCAATTGAATGCGGAAGTGCGCGATCAGATAACACAGTGGAACAACGACGACGCGATAGGTGCGATTGTTTTGACGGGAGAGGGCAGAGCCTTTATGGCCGGTGCTGACCTTAACGCGTTCTCCGATAGGGTAAAGACTACCGGCAAAAGCGACGTGAGCACCGGTTTCGGGGGTATGCCCCATGCAGAGTTTTATTACCGCTCAAAACCTACAATCGCCGCTATTAATGGCTGCGCAGTTGGCATAGGACTGACTATGGTACTGCCCTGTGATGTGCGGATTGCCTCGACTGATGCTTTGATGAGTATTCGCTTCATTAAAATGGGCTTGATGCCAGAACTTGGATCGACACGGATTTTGGCGCAATTAGTTGGACTGGGAGCTGCTACTGAAATGTCCTTGACAGGTCGCATGGTCCCCGCTGATGAAGCGTTGCGTATTGGTCTGGTGACTCAAGTAACTAAGCCTGAGAGTATGCTCGATACGGCTATTGCCAAAGGGAACGAAATCGCTGCTAATCCATCTAATGCCATTATGGCGATTAAGGAACTGCTGCGTAAGAACCCATTGGACCCGGACATTGAACGCGTAATGGAACGTGAAAGTATTCGTGATCAGATTGCCCGCCGCCATCCCAATCATGAGGAAGCCGTATCAGCGTTCCTTGAGAAACGTAACCCTAATTTTGAATAGAGATCTAGAAAGGAGAGATGCACAAAATGAGATCTGTAAGGAAACTTCTAACGATATTTTTTCTGGCGATTATTATTGCGGGTTGTAGCGCTATTGAACCTGATCCGATGGGGCAGAGTGAGGAGTTGGCGAAAGAACCATTAGCGTCTCAATCATTACTGTTACAAAAAGAGCCGAAGGCGCGGGCAGAAAACAAGCCTTCAAAGCCATCTAGAGCAGAGTTGCTGGCCGCGCTATATCGCGGCGAAAGACTTATAAATTTTCCTAGGCTGCTCCCGGCTTTACGAGATGATGTGCTTGAAAAGTTATCAAACAGCCGTCACGAAATAGATTCGGAACAGTATTCAAATGGTATCGAGATATTACAAGAGCTTCTGGAGAGATCTCTTAGCGTTAACGAACGTTTCGAAGTTTGGGCGCTCATAGGTTTGGCCAGGTATTTACAAGGTCAATTGCAGGAGTCGATAATTGCTTGGGAAATGGCGCTAGAGTCAGGGACTGTAAGCAGGGAGTCTGAAAAAAGTGCACTTCGTTCATTGCACCAACTTTACTTTACCCAAGGTAGACTGAATGATGCTATTGAGGTGATTGACCGTTTGCTAATTCTCAACGGCGAATTGGATTCCGACCTCACTCATGCGAAGGCGATGGTACTGTTTGAATTAGAGGCATGGGAAGAGGCCTTAAGGAACATAGAAGCTTCAGAGGCTGTTGCTAACAAGCTGGAACAACCCATCAAGCGGCTTTGGTTAGTTCACAAGTATGGCGTCTTGACGGAGCTACTTTACAAGGAAAGGGCTGCGAACGTTTTGAGTCAGCTTAAAGATCTTTTTCCCGAAGATAACTTTAACGAACTCAATACTCTGCGGCCGGGACAGATGCGCATTCTTGCAGGGCATCAGGTGGATGAAAAGCGACCGATACCCATTTCTCACACGCCTCCCGTCTACCCCCTTGAAGCGATTGAGAATAACATGGTTGGTTGGGTGATGTTGCTATTTATGGTGACGGGAAAAGGTATGGTTGAGGATCCAGTCGTGGTTGACAATTGCGCGATCATCCTAAAAGAAGATAAAACATTGTGCGAAAATATGCCAAATAATATATTTGACCAAGCAGCGATCGAAGCGATCAAAAAGTCTCGATATAGACCTGTGATGCTCGGAGGAGCGGCAGTTCCGAGTCAAGCGGTGGCGAGGGTGGAATTTTATTAAGCACTAGCTATC
>CAJWQG010000028.1 GCA_913045175.1 uncultured Gammaproteobacteria bacterium
AATCAGGACCAGGCATCTTTAAGGGAGACCTGTATTTTTATTGGCAAGACGGTGACTTCGATGACCAGTCGGGACAGATTGATACGGATCGATGCCCCGTCTATCTGCTATCCGGTGAATATGACAATTCCTGCACACCGGAAAGAGCGCAGGCGACGGCGGAGCGAATCAAAGGATCAAAACTAACGGTGATGGAGGGACTGGGACACTTCCCCATGTCAGAAAACCCGGAACTGTTTCGCCAGCATCTGCTACTAGTTCTTGAGGAAATAGCTTTGGGGTCGGATTAAAATGGTACTACGTCGGCTCCATCAAGGCCCTACGCAGCCGGGCCTGAGGGTTGTTTTTCTCCGCGGCTTGCGACGATCCCGGTTGCCCTCAACTCCTCCGCAAGCCCCTTCGGGTCTTGCTCCCCCATTTCGGCGCTGCGCCTGAAGGCTACGAAAAAGAACCCCCAGGACCAGCTGCTGTATGACAGACACCGGGGTCCAAATCGTAAAGCAAGCTTAAGTAAGTGCCATTCGGCCATAGCTCAGTTGTGCTATTTAATTAAGTATTGGGGGATGATGCATTTGCGGGGTGTTTCGGCTTACGCTAGTTTATACACCTCCCCAGTACTGGAATCCCATCATGCGTTTACGGTCTGTCGTCTTTTGTTTTTCGTTGTATTGCAGTGCCGCCCTCGCGGCCGAAAGGCCCAATATCCTGTGGATTGATATTGATGATCAGTCTCCCTGGTATGGTGTTTATGGAGACCAGTTAGCCAGCACACCCAATCTGGACGCACTGGCGAGTGAGGGCGTCGCTTTTGAACGCGTTTACGTTGCCACACCTGTTTGTGCCCCCAGTCGTTCGGCCATGATCACCGGCGTTTACCCCATTCGGGCGGGGACTCATGATATGCGTTCTGGTCGGGTGCCGGAGTATCAGGTTCATCTGCCTGACGAGATAACAACGCTGCCAGAACTACTACGAGCGGCTGGTTACGAGACCTTCAACGCCCATAAGGATGACTATAACTTTACCTATGATCGGCGGGATCTTTACACCATAGGAAATCCGCCTCACCCCTACTCCCCTGGTAGCCGCGTGGTAAAAGATGACGGTGCAGGCGTTGCTGACGATAAAATAAAGGGGAAGAAACAGAGTAAGGGAAAAGGTAAGGCCCCTAACATGGGCAGCTGGAAAGGTATGAGGGGGAGCGGCTCATGGCGGGATGTTAAGAAAGGCCCGTTCTTTGGGCAGATATCCATTCCGGGCGGTAAGGGTGTTGCCAAAATTGAGGAAGAGCTGCGTGCCAGGGGTATTGAGCCAATAGACCCTGCTGATGTCCGCGTGCCATCTCAGTATCCTGACATACCTCAGGTTCGCCAGCATGTGACGGATCACTACAATTCCATCTTGCGCACTGATCATCGTGTCGGGGAATTAATACAGCAGTTTAAAGATGATGGTGTTTGGGGCAACACGGTGTTCATCCTATACAGCGACCATGGTTCAGACCTGCCCCGGAGCAAGGAGTTTGTGTACGAGGAAGGCCTGCATGTGCCATTCATTGTTTCAGCACCCGGGATGGATCTATTTGAGCGCGGCAATAGAGCGCTCCTGGTGAATCTGATGGACATTGCTGCCACGACCCTCGGACTTGCCGGTGTCGATGTGCCCGAATTCATGGATGCCAAGGATATCTTTGCCGAGGATTTCCACCGGGATTATGTCTACTCGTCAGCAGACAGGATGTCTAATGTGATCGACAGGACACGCTCCGTGATGGGCAAGCGCTTTCATTACATCAGGAACTTTTTGCTGGACCGACCACTTTATAACTGGGGGCATCGTGAAATGGGCTCTTCCCTTGGTGACCCGGATGGCAAATTCACTAGCTTTATGGCCATGCGCAAACTGGCCGATGCAGGAAAGTTGACGGGTGTTCATGCTGCGCCCTATGGTAAACGGGTTGCAGAAGAACTCTATGATTTAGAGGCTGACCCGGATGAGGTGGTCAACCTTGCTGGTAATCCGGCATACCGGCAACAGCTTGAACGCATGCGCAATCTGCTAACTGACTGGATCATTGATACCGATGACAAGGGCCAGTACCAGAGATCACCAGGTGCGATGAAAGAGATTCTTGGGCGTTTTCCGAAAGAGTGGCTGCAGAGCCCGGAATTTAGTCACTACTAAGCACCTGGGTGGCAACCCCACCGGGTGTGACTACCAGGTCTACGTCACAGTCGAGAACGCTGAGCAGCGATATCAGCTGTTTCATGGATTTCGATGTGTTTACCGGATCCAGCAGACGATAGAGCTGAGGCACTGAAGTATTCAATTGCCTTGCCAGCTGACGCCTACTGATCTGGGCTTGTTCAACCCGCTTAATACACTCGGTGGTTAGCTGGTATATCAAAAGTTCAGCGAGATAGTTCGGATCCTTATTGAAATCCAGCACCTGCTCTATATGAATTGATCCTTCTTCACCTGAGTCCAGCAAGAAGGTAAACGCTTCTCGGCCGAGTTCAGAATCAACGTACACTTTTCGAACTTGATTATCCTTGCCGATAGGTGACGCAGCCTTTTGGTACGGAAAGTAGAAATCCCGGCCAGCCCGACTGGTAATCAGGAACTCCCGTTTCTTGTTATTTGCAGCGACCGATTTAATTTTCACAATGAGCCTTCCGCTTCCAGAGCCTTCAGTAGCCGTTCCAGCCTCGCGCTGGCTCGTCCCTGCATTGGCTGCCAGTTTTCCAGATCCCATTTCACAACAAGTTTTCCTTCTTTGTAGACATGCACATGCCGTGGCGTGTGATCACCAGTCCAGGAGAGAAAAACATAATTGCCCCTACGCGTTTTACCCATACAGCATTAAGTGTTACCTTATATGGTAACATATAGGAAATTATAATATCACGCAGTCTAAATCGTGATCTCCAGCGAGGATGTAGGAAAATCACCACAGTATGGGTGAGCGTAACCGGATCGTCCTAATCGGTTTTCAGGTTCACGGTACCGTCATCTCCATCCACAGTAATCCCCTGACCGTGCTCGATACGTTGCGTGCCAATACCAGTCCCTACCACAGCGGGGATACCATATTCCCTTGCCACGATTGAGCCATGCCCAAGGATACCGCCCATATCAGTCACCAGTCCTGAAGCGTGAGCGAAGAGTGGCGTCCAGGCCGGATTGGTCATGGGACATACCAGGATAGAACCCGGTTTCATCTGACTGAACTCATCCGGGGATATGATCAGGCTGGCATCTGCGGTCACTGACCCGGGGCTTACCGGCACGCCCATCAGTGTGTTGCTGGTGGGGTCGTTGTAGATCTGCGTTTCCTTGAATTTGACCCCAGGATGTTCGCTGGCCTCGAAAGGAATCGTCCCCGGTGGGTGCAGACGCTTGCGCGCTTCGCGTAACTCACGACGTTCCGCGATCAGTTGTGCAAATTCCGGTACGGATTTACCGTCGCCTCTTGCTTCGATGGCTTGATTGACCTCGTCGGAATACAGATAAAAAATGTCATCCGGGGTCTCAAAGGTGCCAACGTCGACCAGGCGCGTGCCAAGTTCCAGCGCCAGGGTGCGCAGCACTGGCCATGGCCAATACAGGTAATACATCACTTCTTCGCGGATGTAGTAGAAGCGACTGGTGAACCAGTTCCGGTATCTGAACTGCCAGTACGGAAGACCTTCCAGGAGCTGCTCCATTTCTGCCAGGGCTGCTTCCCGCTTTTTGGTTGCTTCCTGCTCATGACTCATCGGGTCATAATTACTGTTAGCAACCATGGTTTTCATGGAAGCAAGTACGCCCGAGGGGTCCTCGAGCGGCAGTGGCTCCGCAAAGTCCAAGCTGTAACCGAGGTGTCCGTATAGTTTTAGATAATCTTCTATCCCGTTAACGACTTCATCACCTTCCGGATGGTCACGCAGCGCGGCCATCAGGCGTTTTGCCGGGGTGATCAGGACCACCTCGCACAAGCTGCCGCTTTGGCGGACCCGCTGGGCAATCTTAAACAGATCCTCGTTGGCCTCGATGGTCTTTGACCGGAAACCACTTAAGAACTGGCCGCTGGTAAAGTTATGTTCCGGCAGCGTCTTCTGCAGGAAGGTCTGCAACTGGTAATCCGTGATTTTAGCCACCCCGAAGCTATGGCTTGAATTGGATGACCAGAACATCCCACTGGCAATTGCGAGCTCAGTGACACCCTGAAATAACGTCTGGTCAGATGCGGATGTAGGATCCACCTCGCGCCACTCGTCGGTTGTCGCCACAATATCGGGCATGGTTTTTTCTTGCCACTCTCTCAGGAATCTCTCGTTGCCCTTGATTTTGTTACCGGCACCAAAACCCATGTCCTTAATGTCCGGTATGGTTACTGCGTGAGCAAGGTCATTGATTCCTGCAGATTCAGACCAGGCATCAAAAGCACGTCGATCGTCATTGGAGAGTTCTGAGAGAAACACCTCGAGATCCTTCTTTTCCTGTTCCGAGTCACCCTGCTCCTTTGCTCTCTGCGAGTCCTTGGCTTTCTGTTCTTCAACGGCAGCTATTCGCTCGGCCGCATCGATGTCCGCTTCAGTCGGCGCCTTCGGCATTTCACCTACCACCTGTGGAAAATCGAATCGCTGGTACGCGAAGCCGTTGAGCGTCAGAAATAGCTGACCGCCACCCACCATAACGCTCTTGCGTTTCGTTCCCTTGGTGACCGTTTCGAGCCCTTCCGCCAGATATAGCTCATCGAACAGCGGCGTGCAGGGATCCGGAATGTTCTCCACGATCTGGCGACGCGCCAGGATCTGGATCGGTGGTGGTGGCTCCCAGGAAACCTCTATCGGTTGTGGTGGCAGATTGGTAATCGGACGAGATTGCAACATCCAGAGCTTGCCACCAGAGCCATCAGGGGGGGAGCCCGCCGGAAACGTGATAGCCCACTCTATATCCTGGGGAACGCCAGCGAAGTGCGCTTCTGCCTCAAGCGCCAGACTGGCCAGTTCACTAATTTGATCATCCGAGAGTGACGACTGACCCCTCTCGCTTTCAGCGATATCTTCAAGACGCGTGCCGTCGTCACCATCTGACACTATCTTCTGTTCCTTACTCCCGATGATCGTTTCTTTCGCAGTAAGACTCTCCCGATCCAGCACATACGTATCCGGTGTGACTTGACCGCCGACGACCGCCTCGCCCAATCCAAAACTGGCATTGATGATCATTTCCGAGCGCTCACCAGTCGCCGGGTTAGCCGTAAACAGAATGCCCGAGACATCCGATGGCACCATCAACTGGACCACGACCGCCATCGCCACTTCTTCCTGTGGAATACCCATCTCATGCCGATAACTGATGGCCCGGGGTGTCCACAGGGACGCCCAACAATCACGCACAGCCGCGACCACGGCTTCTTCGCCTCGCACATTCAAATAGGTATCCTGCTGACCTGCAAACGACATGTCCGGCAGGTCTTCCGCGTTGGCCGAAGAGCGTACCGCGACCGGAGGATTATCACCGTCCAGTGCCAGATACGCGCTGCTGATTTCTTCTGCCATCGCTTCTGACAGATTCTCCTTGCCAAACAGCGCCTGAATCGAAGCCGACGCCGCATCGAACGATAGGGTATATTCGCCAATCTCTGGCTTGGCCAGATCGATAATCTCGGATTGAAGACCGTTTTCGTCAACAAACTGCTTATAGGAAAATGCGGTCACATAGTAGCCATCGGGAACTGCAAAGCCGGCATTCGCCATCTCGGCTAGCGAGCGTCCTTTTCCGCCTATGACATCCAGTGATGCATTTTTTGTTGCAAGAGGTAGTACGTAGTCTTCAGCCATTGTGTGTTCAAATCCAGTCGATAAAAAAGAGTATAGTTTTGGTAACTGGGGTGAGAGTAGAATGGCGCTGACTTAAGTGCAAGCTCGCCTGCCGTGATCCTGACAAGGTCGCTTGCCCTCATCCTGAGCTCAGCGAAGGATCTG
Source organism: uncultured Gammaproteobacteria bacterium (assembly GCA_913045175.1). GTDB lineage: Bacteria > Pseudomonadota > Gammaproteobacteria > Pseudomonadales > Azotimanducaceae > UBA7455. The sequence continues at coordinate 5,973 of CAJWQG010000028.1, forward strand.
GATCTATATATCGCCTAGGTAGAGATTCTTCGCCTAAGGCTCAGAATGACAGGAGCTGTTACAGCTCAGAATGACAGAAACCGTTACGACTCAGACGACTTAACCAGGTACCGTTTGAGTCAGGATAAAGGGCAATAAATGAAAACAATAAGTAGTACGTCAATCTTGGCATTTCTCGTTTTGATCGTGGGTATGCCCCTCAAAGCCGACAAACCAAACGTAATCCTGGTGATGTCTGATGATCAGGGTTGGACCCAGACCGGTTACTACGGACATCCCATCGCCAGAACACCCAACCTTGATGACATGGCAAGAAGCGGTCTCAGGATGGATCGCTTCTACTCTGGCGCGCCCTTTTGCGTACCCACACGCGCCACTGTGCTAACGGGTCGAACAAACGAAAGGACCGGCGTACTTCCGAGTGGTGCGATGAACAAGCAGGAGAAGACGCTCGCTACAGCCTTCAAGGAAGCGGGATACGCCACAGGACATTTCGGTAAGTGGCATTTGAGTGGCGCTGCGGACCGCCGGGACACTGCGGTTCCGGCCAGTAACCCGTACAATCCCGGAGAGCATGGCTTCGACTACTGGCTGAGTAAATCCATACAGTTCAATCTAAATCCACTGTTGAGCCGAAACGGGGTGAAGGAACGCTTCGAAGGCGATGGTTCAGAGGTTATCGTTGATGAAGCCCTGAAATTCATTACGAAAGAAACCAAAAAGAACAAACCCTTCTTCGTTTTGGTCTGGTATTCAACGCCCCACCGGGATTTTGAAGCAAGCAAGGAAGACGTTGCCCCCTTCCTTGGCCGTACCGATGACAGTTCAGCCCTGCAGCTCGGCGAATTGGCCGCGATGGATCGTTCTCTTGGCACCTTGCGACAGGGACTTAAAGACCTTGGCATCGCCGAGAATACCCTGCTCTGGTTCACCAGCGACAATGGCGGCCTGCCTGATATCGCCTATCGACCGGATCTTCCCGGCGTCCACCCGGATTCAACCGGACATCTGCGAGGATTCAAAAAAGACCTTTATGAAGGCGGCCTCCGAGTACCCACGATCGTGGAGTGGCCGGGTACTATTGAGCACCGGGTTTCTCATTATCCGTCCGGCACCATCGACATGTTTCTGACACTGATCGATATCGCAGGTCTTAACCCTGACTCGATCAATGCCGTCAACGACGGGGTCTCTTTGGCACCTGTATTCAACGATCAGGAACCCCCGCGACGTGAGAAACCGATGGGTTTCAAGGTCAATGCTGGTCAGGCCTGGCTGGATAACGACTGGAAGCTCGTACGCAACTACACCAGCAGTGAGGATGATCCATTCGAACTTTACAACGTCGTTGGCGACCCAGCCGAGTCGAACAATCTGATAGAGCAGCGACCAGACATCGCGGCGAGAATGATGAAAGAACTTATGGCCTGGAACGCCAGTATCGAAAAGAGTGCTTCGGGTTCTGATTACCCGAAGTCAGCTGATTAACCTGGCACATACGCCATGGCTGCAAGCAAACCAAACATCATATTGATCAACTGTGATGACCTGGGATATGGCGACCTGGGTTGTTACGGTTCAGCGTTAAATAAAACACCCCATATTGACCGCCTGGCCAGTAAAGGAATGAAGTTCACGGACTTTTACATGGCTTCCCCGGTGTGTTCACCGTCACGTGGCGCGATGATGACGGGTTGTTATCCCTCGCGGATTGGCTTTGGCGAATTCGAAGGCAGGATCGTGCTATTCCCCGGTCAGGGCGTCGGTCTTAATCCTAATGAAAAGACCATTGCCACCCAATTGAAGAGCGCTGGTTACGCAACAAAGCTAATCGGCAAATGGCACTGTGGAGACCAACAGGAATTCCTGCCAACCAATTTTGGCTTTGACGAGTATTTCGGCATTCCCTACAGCAACGATATGGGGCGACAGTCTAACCATGTCCCACAGGTTTTCCCGCCGTTACCACTGATGCGCAATAAAGAGGTGGCCCAGGAACAGCCCGATCAACGCGCACTGACAGAGCGTTACACTACAGAAGCATGCAATTTTATTCAGGACAACTCTAACCAGGAGAACGAGCGCAAACCTTTCTTCCTGTATTTCGCTCACATGCATGTCCATGTACCGATTTTTGTACCCAAGCGTTTTTTGGATAATTCAGATAACGGGGGTTATGGCGCGGCGGTCGAAGAGATTGACTGGTCCACCGGCGTGCTCATGGATAAGTTGGCGCAACTAGGCCTCACCGACAATACATTGATTATATTCACGAGTGACAATGGATCACGAGCGCGGGGTGAAGGTGGGAGCAATGGCGCCTGCCGCGGCCATAAGGCGCAAACCTGGGATGGCGGGTTGCGTGTACCGTGCATCATGCGTTGGCCTGAACAAATTAAGGCCGGGCAAAGTAATTCTGAAGTATCCACCGCAATGGATTTTTTCGCGACGCTCTCACATGTTGCCGGTGCTGAGTTACCTGATGATCGAGTAATTGATAGTAAGAACATTTTCCCGCTGATGACCGATACCGAGGCCAAATCTGAGACAGACTGTTTTGGCTATTATTCATTTGATGAACTACAGGCGGTACGTTGCGGAGACTGGAAGCTACATCTCTGGCGAGACAATGCCGAGGTAAAAGCTTTGTATAACCTGCGCGATGACATCGGTGAAACAACAAATGTCTATGACCAACATCCGGAGCTGGTCGCTGAGATGGAAGCGAAGGCGCAACGTCTACGCGAAGATATTGGTGACTCGGCGACAGGTGTTGAGGGTGAAAATCGACGGCCGAAGGGTGTGGTTGAAAATCCCAGCACCCTAACCGTTTATCGTGAAGACCATCCGTACATGGTTGCTGAATATGATTTGGCGGACATGCCAACGATGAATGGCTAAGACCCCCGATTGGATCCCCGCAACGAACCGACCTTCGAACAGCACCTATTTTTCCACTATCGTTATCAGCCGTTACTTCACTTGCTTCTCGTAAATCTCACTGGCAACTGGCTCCACATTGGTTTTCGGAAAATGTCGCGCGAGTCGCTTCATCACTTTGCGATGTTCACCCTTAACGGAACCCGCCGCCAGATTGGTCCACTCTTGGGGATCCACATCATGATCGTAAAGCTCCTCGGTGCCATCGTGGTAGCGGATATAGCGCCAGCGTTCTGTGCGTATGGAATGGTTCTGATAGCCGTAGGTACTGAGTACCGGCCTCGTCCAGCGACGGTCAGGCTTTTTCAGTAGCGGTACAAGCGATTCACCATCCAGGCTCTCGTGCGGCGCATGACCAATTAAATCAACCAGCGTCGGGTAGATATCCAGCAAACTGACGGTGCGATCGCTGCGCGCATTACGAGCACTCACTCCCGGTGCAGAGATGACAAGTGTAGTGCGTAGACCATCCTCCCAGAGTGTGTGCTTACGCCAGTGTTCCTTCTGCCCAAGATGCCAGCCATGGTCTCCCCAGAGCACCACAATCGTATTGTCAGCATATGGTGATGCTTTCAATGCATCCAGAACTCTGCCGACCTGCGCATCCGCGAACGTAATCGTGGCGAGGTAACCCTGAACTGCTGCTTCCCACTGGTTGTGTTTCAGGACGTTGGCATGATCACCCCCCGGTACGGAAAAGTCCCTGTCATTGGAAACGTCCAGCACCTCGCGGGCGAGCCGAAGGCCAAAGGGTGGAATGTCATCGAGGTCATTGTCGATCACCTTCGGCAATACGACTGATTCCCTCGGGTGCATCTCGAAGTACTTTCGTGGCACCCGCCAGTCCAGATGGGGTTTGAATGTGCCATAGGCAAGAAAGAAAGGTTTGTCATGCTCACGTTCGATTTCGACGATAATTCTGTCGGCATTGATGGCATCGCCCATCTCGCTATCATCTACATCGAATGGGCCCCAGGGGGCCCACTTCCCTTCCTTTCGTTTTGCATAGGATTTCGGGTACTTTGCATTGGTAGCCGGTTTCTTTGCATCGTATGGAATATAGAACTCGTCCCAGTAAGACTCATCACCCGGCCCACGATGGAATATTTTGCCCGCCCCTTTGACAGAGTAACCCTGCTGCCTAAAGAACTGCGGTATCGTGACGGCGTCCGGCAACTTGTCGCGAAGCCGCTCGTAGTTACCGTAAACACCTGAATGTGCCGGTGCAACGCCGCTGAGCAGACTGACCCGTGAGGGATTACACAACGGCGCAGCAGTATAGGCACGAGTAAAGGTAACACCCTCGCTCGCAAGACGATCAATATTTGGCGTCAGAGTGCCCGGATGTCCATCAAGATGACCGACCCAGTGGTTCAGATCGTCGACCGCAATAAACAGGACGTTTGGCGGCGATTCTTTAGCGACGCCAGCATTAACTACCACAGACAGGAACAGGACAAAGCCCCATCGTCTAAAGCCAAGCATAGTCTTCTCCTGTGCTTACATTTCTATACCGCAGAGTTTGACGTAATCAGCTTTCTGCTGGTCTGTCATCTCCGCGAAGATAGGAACCCGCATGGCGGTAACAGGCAGATCGGCATATTCCGGAGAGTCTGTTTGTAACGTTGCAGCAATATTGTGCAGGCCATTGCCTTCTTCACCGCCTTCACCCACGGCCCTGCCGACTTCAGGGGGCCATGGTCCGACCGGATCAAGCATTTGGCTGGGTTTTCCTTCCTTATTGATATCAAGACCAAAGGGATTCTCGCGCCCAACGTATTCTTCGATTGCTGCATAGAGTACCCGCTGGTCAGCCTGTCGCTGCTGTCCACCTTCTTTGCCATAAAGCGCGCCGGACTGGTTACAGATACAGCCCCAGGGAATCTTCGCGTGGAAGCCGGGTAATGTGTAAACCTCATCGGGAATACCGTCTGCCGCAGTGACCTTGCCGTCCCTTACCATGATGAAATAGCCCGCTTTTTCTCGACCACCCTCCATTAATCGAGCAGGTGGGTGGGTGTAATGTTCCGAAAAGGCCCAATTGATGGTGGATGGTAAATTGGCCGCTTCGAGTATCTTGATTGAAGCCTCGGCACAGGCTTCGCCCCAGGCTTTTGATCCGAACTCACCGACTGGTTTGAGCGTTGACATATCGATAACTGGCATTGATGACACTCCGTCATTTTATTTTGCGAGACACCCATTGTGCTGCATCGCGGCATTCAGAACCAGCCCTCTCATTAAAGGTATTCGTTAGGATTAACTGGTCCAGAATGATATCGTTCTGCGTTTTCACGACGCCACAAAAGGGAACATCAGATGCAATACAGACCACTGGGAAACTCTGGAATCGAGGCGTCCATCGTTGGACTGGGTACCGCAGCAATCGGCGGCATGGAAACACAGATTCCGGACGACGATGAATCCGTGCGGGCGATCCACGCGGCACTTGACGCAGGAATAACGCTCATCGATACCGCACCCTCCTACGGCTGGGGGCACAGCGAAGAGGTTGTTGGTAAAGCAATAAAAGGACGACGTGACCAGGTTATTATCGCCACGAAATGTGGCGTCTGGTGGGAAGACGAACGGGGTTCACCTAACGGTGTAAAAGACGGGAAAGAAGTAACCGTCAGCCTGCGTCCCGACACCATCAAAATCGAAGTAGAAAATAGCCTTAAACGACTCGGCGTCGACTACATCGACCTTATGCAGTGTCATAAGGCGGCCATGCCCCCGGAGGACACACCCATCCCCGAGACCATGGGTTGCCTCATGGACCTGAAAGAACAGGGAAAAATCCGTGCCATCGGCGTATCCAACGTATCCCTCGATCAGCTCCAACAACATCACAATGCCGGCGACCTATCCAGTGATCAGTTTCGTTACAGCATGCTGCTTCGTGATCGTGAAGAAGACATCCTGCCCTACTGCGCCGAGCACAACATTGCGACGCTAACTTATTGGTCGCTCGAACAGGGGCTGCTGACAGGCAAGGTCGGACCGGACCGGGTATTTGCAGAAAACGATTTTCGTGGAAACGCCGGCCAGTGGTTACCCTGGTTCAAAGTGGAGAACCGGCAACGCCTGCAGGATATGTTTGCAGGTTGGGCGGATCTAACAGAGAAGCACGACTGCTCGATTGGACAGCTAACAATCGCATGGACGGCCGCGCAACCCGGGTCTACCCATGTGCTATGTGGTACGCGAACCGTTGAACAGGGAATCGACAACGCGGGCGCTGGTGCCGTCGAACTGGCAGCTGACGAAGTTCAGCGAATCCGTGACGACGTGATCAACCTGGGTGATCCGGTGTGATCACGTTCTCCGACGAACGCCCGATCTCAATCAGCCATCCATCCCACCCGGATTAAGGCATATACGGCGTCGGCCCCGGTCCTAATTGGGTTTCCAACATGGGCTGAGCCATGCGCACGAATTCGGCGACCATGGGTCTGGTATCCCTCGGGTCAATAATATCCTCCACATTGAAAGCTTCGGCACTCCTGAAGGGTGACCCCAGCGCATTCAACCTGGCTTCGATCGCCTCACGTTCTGCCTCCGGATCGTCCGCCTCTTCAATTTGACGCTTATAAGCTGCGGTCACACCACCGGCAATGTGCATCGAACCCCAGTGACCGGAAGGCCAGGCAACCCGCTTGAACATACCGCTTGGGCGATCGTGGCATTGGCCTGCCACACCATAAAGCTGTCGAATGAGAATGGATATCCACGGCATCCTGGTTCTGAGCGTGGCACAAAGCATCTTCGCGCCTCCCCTGACGATACCCTGGCGTTGCTGCTCAAGGCCCACCAGGAAACCCGGTTCATCCGCAAGGTACACCATTGGCAGATGGAACGTGTCACAGAGCTGCAGGAAACGAATGACTTTGTTACCCGCCGCAACGTCCATGGAACCGCCATAGATTTTGGGATTGTTAATCATGACCCCGACGGAATAACCATCCACCCGCGCGAGCCCGAGCATTCTCGACCGTCCATAATGAGGGGCGATCTCGAAGAACGAGTCTTTGTCGACCACGGCATCGATAATAGCTCGCGGCTTATATATCTTGCGCTGATCACGTGGTATCGCCGAAATCAAACTCTCGTCGCGCCTCTCGGGGTCGTCTCCGGTTTCAACTCGCGGGGGCAGCTGCCAGACATTATCCGGCAGGTAGCTGAGAAATTGTCTGATCATCTCGAACGCTTCTTCTTCGGTCTCCGCCAGGTTATCAATCACCCCTGCTTCATAGACCTGCGTTCTCTCATCGCCCAGTTCCTCCTTGCTGATGTCAACACCGAAGGCTGCCTTAACGACGGGAGGACCACCCGCGAACACCTGGCTCACGCCCTTTACCATCACGTTAAAATGCGCGAGACATGCTTCAACAGCCGGCAGACCCGCTACCGATCCCAGTGCCGCCGACACTACAGGTGACTGGCATAGAAGCTTTTCGATGCCAGGCGTTCCCGGATTGACGGGAATATAGGTTCGTCCCAGGGTTTCAAATGTTCGTACACTACCGCCAACCGCATCCAGAATACGGACATAAGGAAGACGCCAATCAATTGCCAATTGCTGCACGTGCTCGGCTTTACCCGGAACACCACCGCGCACCGTGAAATCGCTGGCGTTGATGACTACCTTGCGACCACCAAGATCACCGATTCCGATAATCGTGCTGGCCGGGGTGAAACTGGCCAGTTCATCGTCCTCGTAGACTGCAGTACCAGACAACCTGCCAATTTCCTGAAAGGACTCTTCTCCCACAAAAGCTGCCAGGCGCTCGCGCACCGTGAGCTTGCCGCGTTTGCGATGGGTCTCAAGCCGATCCTCAGCGCCCATCTGTTTCGCCATTTCAACGCGGCGTCGAATCTCTTCTACTTCTGGTTCCCATACCATAATCAATGCTCTCTAATTCTGTTGCTACTGAAGTGCGCTCTACTATATCGAAAATCCGGGTCGAACGATCAGTATGCCGCGGCGCCCATGAAGCGTACATTCTGTTGCAGATACGCTTTCGGGTTGGGATGCTTGGCCCAGATCTCACGCCACTCGGAGGAGCCCATCACCTCGCCGAAGCGCGCGTCGCGATCAGCCTTACTCGCCCACCGGATAATCCAGCATACGTTGGCCTGGCCGTTATCGGAAACCTGTGGTGCGGAACCACTCACCTCCGCTTCGATGCCACAGTCAAGCCAGAAATCAATAACATCAAGGTTTGCTCGCAACCACGGAGCAGCAAGTGAATCCGCCCATTCTGCATAGGCGTCAATCCATTCGGGCTCAATGGTGTAGTCGCGAATTTCAACTATAGCTTCCGACATAATTCACCTGTTTCTGACGATATGAGATTAGCTGAGACCATAAAGGATGAAGCCGGTTTCTACAATTGGTCCATCACTGCAGGGTCCATGGTTTTTTCCTTAGCAGAAAACTGGTCTGTTCAGATGCGTGTTTTACCGGTAATCCCCCGCGCCTCCAGCGCGAGATACTCGTCCTCACTGAGGCCAAGTTCCGATGCAAATACTTCCTGGCTGTGCTCGCCAAAACACGGCGACCCGGTGACTTCAGGTTTTGGTGTATGAGTCATCAGCCACGGCATGGTCGGCATGAAATGCTCTCCCGCCTCCGGATGTGGGACCCGTTGTAAATAGCCCCGATGCAGCAACTGCGACGGCGGATCGCGATAGACTTCCAGGAATCGAGACACCGGGGCTACTGTAATATCCGAGGCACCAAGTAGCTGATCAATCGAGTCAGCATCCCTGGACACACACCAGTCAGCAATAAGTTGGTTCAGTTCCTGCTCGTTTGCCTTACGTCCCGAGAGGGTCGCAAAACGATCATCATCAATACCGAGCGAGTCGGCCAGCCGTTGCCATGCCTCATCGGTCTCAGCCACGATCGCCACCCAGGTCTCGTCATTGGTCCCGTAATAGCCGTGCGGCGCCATCGTGGGGTGTCGATTACCGGTGGGTCCCTGGATATGACCATTAACGGCATAGTCGAGCACCGCATCGCCGATCTGTACGGCGACGCCCTCCATCATGGACTCATCAATACGCTGACCCTCGCCCGTAGCCTGACGATGCAGCAAGGCTGTCATAATAGCCATGGCAAAGTAATAGCCGCATACCGGGTCCGGATACAGTCCGCCGGTATTCATGACCTGGCCATCCTCATAACCGTTAAGTGACGACAGTCCCGACATCGGTTCCGTGGTCGAACCGTTGGCTGGAAACTCGGAAAGCGGGCCCTGTCTGCCATAGCCGGACAACGACGCGAAAATAATGTCAGGGCGCTTCTCCTGCAGTGCCTCAAGGGTAATGCCCCAACTCGACATAACGTGCGGGCTGAAGTTCTCGGCGACAACGTCAAACCCGGAAACCATCTGCCAGAACATCTCGCGACCCTCAGGGTCGGTCATATCGAGTGTTATCGCCCGTTTGCACATATTCACCGAATTGAACATGCCATTGGTGTTCAGTGGACTCTGCTCTTTCTCAGGATCTCGTATCGTCGGCGGTACCGGCGCACCCGCACCGCGCCAAGGGTCCGGGCGTTTGCGCCCTTCAACCTGCACCACGTCAGCACCCAGGAAAGCCAGAATTTCTGTGGCAAAGGTGCCGGCCCATGCCTGAGTAAACGTCAGCACCCGGACACCTGCGAGCGGCGCCTGTCTCGATTCGCTCGAAGGTTTCGGTACACGCCTGGCTCGTTCCGTTACTTTGTCACCATGCAACGCAGGCGCACTGCGATACAGTCGCCACGGCGTTGCCGACATCTTTACCGCGGCGCCTGGCGCACGAACCGTTTGACCGCTCACACTTGCGTCGACAAAGAACTGCCGTTCCGCCAGTTGATCACTCTCAAGCACTTCAAGCGAGTTCTGCACCACCCCTGAAATGCATCGAAAGTGTGCAAGCTGCTTGAAAATAGCCCACTTGTCACGACTTGCGACCGCCTCGGCGACAGCCTTCCCCACCGGCTTTAGATCCTGCTGATGACGACCCAGCACTGGCACATAGCATTCATCGGAAGCAATATCATGTAAGCCAAAATACTCCATCGCTTCACGCCACTGTGGCCAGTCGCCAAGACCAAAGTTGATCGCACCGTTTTCCGCCTGCCACAAGGGGCCGGGCATCCCACGAAACCGCGGACCAGTGGGGCCAAACTGCATATGCTCTGATCCTACAAATATACCGACCATGGCCCATGGGGCGCTGGTGGATGCCATCACCTCGAGTTCACTGACATCAACCCGGTCACCGTGACCTGTCTTCAACATTCTAAGGCACGCGCCGAGGGCGGCAACCGCACCGGCAACACCCGCGCAGTAACCGGTCTGTCGTAACGGCAACTGCAAGGCTACATCATCCTTTAATCGATTGACATTGGCCCAGCCACTGCGCGCACAATGTGTGAGATGGCTGCCCTGCCTTGCAGACAACGGTCCTGTCAAACCATGAGGGGTAATGCTGAGATGAACCGCGTTTCGGGATAGCACATCCAGGCGTTCAAACAGGCCGTCAGCGGCATCAAATGCTCGGGTCGTCACGATCACATCGGCCGTATCGAGCAATGTGATCAGCGCATCGTCGGTGGCCGCTACCGAGTGTTTGTTCCAGTTTACGTAAGCGTGCAACAGGGAACTCTCCATGCCCGTCGAACCGTTTACAAACGGCGCCTCACTGCGAAGCGGATGGCCCTGCTCAGGCTCCACCATGATGACCTCCGCACCATAGTCGCCCAGCAGTCTTGCCGCATAGGCACCAGACATGCTCTCGGACAGGTCAACAACTCGAAGTCCGGTTAACGCCGACATGGTTTGCCCCCATCCTGACGGTAATCACGAATGGCAGACCCTCCATTCGGGTCGATGGAAGAATTTTCAACAAGGATGATCACGATTAGTCCCGCTTTTTTTGTCCGGAGTATATTTCCGTTGGTATGGCGTCATCGATAACGGCCGCCGCTGATTATAATCAATCATTCTGCAGTTCAACAAAACGGCGATAAGGACTGTCTTCATCTGCCATCATCGACTCATGGGTTCCGGTTTCCCTGATGGTTCCCTCCTCAAGAAAAACGATGCGATCCGCGCGTCTTACCGTTGATAAACGATGGGCAATCACCACCACCAGACGTCCCTCGGTCGCCCGGCGCAGCGCATCCACCAGGGCATTTTCCGTTGCGGGGTCGAGGGCTGCAGTCGGCTCATCCAGTATCAATATCCGGGCATCGCGTACCAGACCCCGGGCAATGCTGAGTCGTTGTTGCTGACCCACCGATAGCGTATTACCCGATCTGCCGAGAACGGTGTCGATACCATCCGGCATCTTGTCAATGAAGTCCATGCACCCCGCAGTCTCCAGCGCACTCACCAGATCCTGCTCGCTCGCCCCTGGATTGGCCAGCAACAGGTTCCCCCGAATAGATTCTGACAGTAGCAAATGTTCCTGAAAGACATAGGCAACCTGACCGCGCAACGAGTCCAGTTCGACTTCACTTAGATCCACACCATCGATCGACACACTGCCACTGGTGGGTTTTAACAACGCAGGGATGAGATAGGCAAGACTGGTCTTCCCTGCGCCCGTTGGGCCGACGAGAGCAACCAGTTCTCCGATTGAGACTTCAAGGTTGATGTCCGAGAGCGCCGTCGCTCCATCTGGGTAGCGAAATTCAACATTTTCCATAACGACGCCCTGCCGGATGGGATCTAACACACGGTCACCCGCGAGATCCTCATCCGAAGCATAGTCGATAAAGAAGAACACTCGACGCACCGCCGCGACACCTTGCTGCAGACTAACCCAGAAGCCACCAAGCGTGATGGCAGCCTGCGCCAAACCAAAATAAATACCGAACAGCACCCAGAAGTCACCAGGGGTCATTTGCCCCTCGATTATTTTATTGGTAGTTAGAATCGTGATGTATAGCGCACCTATCGCAAACACCAGAAAGCCAACGACTGCAATCAGCATCCACGTCAGCATGGCGAAGCGTTCGCGACGAAACGATTCACCGCTGCGCTGCGCAAAACGATTCACTTCATGTTCCATGCCGCCGAGGCTTTGCACTGCATCAATGTTATTAACAGCCTCTTCCATCGAGTTGGTGGTTGCTGCGCCTGCGGCACGTTTAGTCTGATTGACACGACGCACGAGTCGGGACAACGGGAATACAAACAGAAATGCCAATGGCAACATGACCCATGAGACCCAAACCACCTCGGGAACCACGGCCCCATAGGTGTACTTGACCAGGTACATATTGATCAACGCAACAAGCAACGTAAAGAAAGGCGTGATCGTTATCTGATAACACACGTCCGGGACAGAAGGTGCGTCATACAGCACCCGATAAATAGAGTCGCCAATACGCTGGTCGTCCAAAGTCGTCATCGGCAGCCGGCTCATCCGCTCAAACAACTGGGTGCGCAGACGATTGGCAATACGCTGGGTCAGACGTACGTTTACCCAGAATTCAAGGAGACCAAACAATCCGCTGGCCTTGCTACGAGCCCCGCTAATCTGATTTTCAGCTTCAGATGCAGCATCACCGCCTGCAAAAGTTCCCGCGGCCGTTCCCCCAACCCGCATCCCGATCAGCGCGAGCATGACGACATAAAAGAATGTCAGCCGTAGCATGATCTCGAGCGGGTCGAGACCGCTAAGCCATGTAATGACAGAATCCATGAACGGCGGGTACGGGATATCCGTTTCACCAAACGGCTTTTGCAACAACACGTTGTCTACCAGGATCTTGCCAAGCCACGGCAAAATGAGGGCGGGCACTACAACGTTTAATCCAAGAACAACCTTTGCCGCAAACAGCTTCTTGACGTGACCCAGCAGTTTGAAACTTCGACCAACGATAACTAAAGCTTCCCTGTTGGTAATCTCCGTATCAATGTCGATCCGGTCGTCAAAACTGACCTTTCGCTCAATCGTATCCAGGCTCATCTCTGTCATGAGGTTTCCTTACCTGACGTTTCAGCGTCTACGAATTTCCGGTAGAAACCATCTTCCCTGGCCAGCAACTCGGCGTGGGTGCCGATTTCGACAATCTGACCTTCATCAAGAAACGCTATCTGATCGGCATTACGAATTGTCGACAGACGGTGGGTAATGATGAACATCACCTTGTCGCGACCCCACTGGCCAAGGTTGGCAAGCACCTGATGTTCCGTCGCAGCGTCGAGCGATGCCGTCGGTTCGTCCAGAATCAGGATCGGCGTGTCACGCACGACGGCGCGTGCAATCGAAAGCCGCTGCCGCTGACCCGTTGAGAGCTTGCCTCCACGTTCGCCAAGTTCCGTGTCATAGCCGCCCGGTAAGGCCCAAATGAATTCATCTGCACAGGCGACTCGCGCAGCCGCTTCTATATCTTCCCGGCTGGCGCCCACTGAAGAGTAGCGAATATTCTCTGCGATCGTTGCCGCAAACAGAACATTTCTCTGCAGCGCAATCGCCGTGTTGTGACGGATGTCATCGATGCGCAGATCGCGCAGATCCTCTTCATCAATCAGCACGCTACCTTCGTCAGGGTCATAGAGCCTTAGCAGCATCGACATCAGCGTCGACTTGCCCGCGCCGGTCTGGCCAACAATGGCGGTCACCGTGCCGACCTGTGCGGTCAGATTGACGCCACTCAATATCTGTTGATCGGTGTAGGCGAAGTGGACATTACGCCAGGAAATCTGCCGGATCGATTCGGGAAATTCCCTGGGGTTATCCGAATCAGCCACCTCCGGCTTAAGATCCAGCAGGAAAAATGCCCGCTCCAGTGCAATAAACAGATCCTGCAATCTGGCCCAGACCCCGGTTAACATCCTGGTCGCTTCAGCGGTATCCTCTACCCGTGAATTTGCCGTGTGAAATGCACCAAGATTCCATACCGTAAACCCGATAAACGCAACCACCATTGCGCCGAGGTAGGTTTCACGATCCTCAATCACCCACTTCACCATGACGTATTCAAGCCCTAGCCACGCCGCACCACCAACGAACGCTACCAGTACGCCCAAGAGGACCATCTCTAAACGCAGCGCCAACGCTGCATCGAGCGCGCGCTCGGAATCCGTATTGAAGCGATCGAGGATCTGCGATTCCGCCCGGTTCACCTTCACCACCTTCAAGGCCGAAAAAGACTCCTGCAGACGAGACGTGAGATCACTGTAGGCGCGCCTGTTAACCAGCGACCGGCGACGAATGCGCGGGGTGAACAGATACACCAGTAAAACAATGGGCACCAGAATAAGAATGCATGTCAAGGCGACCAGCGGATCGAAGAACGCAATAAACACCAGCCCCAGCACCAGGTTATAAATAGTCACCACAGGACCAATGATGCCTTCTTCCAGCAGGTTGATGATGACGCCGCTGTCCTGGTACACCCGGAAGATCGCATCGCCCACGCGAGTATTGCTGTGGTAACGCAATGACAGGTGCTCTGCCCTTTCTATCATGGCAACCCGCAGATTCTGATTGACGTTGTGCCATACCCAGCGACCGTAATAGGGCAACACCACCCCATACATAACGGCGCCCAGCAGACACAGGAAGATCAGCAGTACTATCATCCTGTCACGAACAACCTTTCGTTGTTCCTCGGTTAGCTTGTTGGCTTGAGCATCCGCCTCTTCAGCCTCACCTTCTTCATCTTCCTCATCTTCTTCCTCGTCTTCGACGGGTTCGATACCGGCCAGGGCAGCGATCGTCGCGAGCAATCCCGCGGACTGCTCCGACTCGACGTCATCGGGCTCCTCAGCTTGATCATCAGTGCCGGGCCCAAGCTCCTCCTTAACATAAGACTCATCCAACCCCATTGCCCAGGCCTGAAATGGCTGTACTTTCTCGCCGACCAGGACTTTATTGGTAAAGATGTCACCCGCAATGAATAGCGAACCGGCAAAGATAATCGTCTGCAGGGCGCCGACGAGGAGCAGCACGATGATGTGTTTAAGCATCGGCCGCATAAACGGCCAGGTCTTCCACACCAGTTGCGCCATTCGACGAAAACTGATTTTCGGAAATTCCAGGGCCTGTGAGGTTCCGGAGTAGATATCCGGGGGACTCGGTTCTGTCATTGTTTAGTCAATGCTTTAATACCTGGAAAAGAAGTCCCAGATCACCTTGGTGGCAAAAAAACCGGATGCATCTTTTTCGCCGGCCTTATTCCTGTTGGGGGAACTCGGCCATTCATGTCCGTAGTTCTCGATCCGGTAGTAATGTACCTCGAAGCCATCACCCTCCGGCAAGTACTGATGCAGCGTCGCATTTTGCGTAGCCTTGATTGTCTCTTTCTTTGCGGCGTTGTTTAGCTTCGCAAAATACACCACCAGTTCTTCTGCTGACGGGAAAGAAGACTTCTTACCACCCTTTGAGCGCTTTCCGGTAATGGGTACAAGCCCGTCATCAACGCCGTGGATGTGCAGCAGTGGTTTTGGTCCCTGGGGGTCACAATTATTCAGAATTGAATACTCGGACAGGCCGGCAACCGGAGCTGCCCCTTTGAATACGTCGCCTGCCTGACACATCAGCGTATAGCTCATGTAGGCGCCATTGGACATCCCTGACACAAAAGTTTTTTCAGGATTCAGCTGATATCTGTCCTGAAGGTAGACCGCGAGTTCAGACAGGAAGCTGACATCGTCCTCGCCATTTTCAGTGCCAGTATCGTTCCAGCGGACATTACCTGCGGTGCTGACCGCCTTACCGTCGACACAAATGTATTTCATCCAGTCATCGGATGGCTTGTTACTCTGGCAAAGTTTGTCCAGGTCCAGTCCGACCACTTTTGCCTGTTGCCTGTTCAGGATGACGGTTTTTCTAAGGGATTGCGGGTAGACCGCCAGGAAACCATGCTGTTCGGCAAGTTCATTGAATCCTATTCGGTACATTTGCTCACTCTTTCCCCCGAGACCATGTAGGGCAAACAGCATTGGTGCGTTGTCGGGCAGATTCCGGGGTCGATAGATTTTGTAGGTCCTTTCGATACCCTGATGCTCGAACACCAGATCTTCGCCGTTCATCCCGTTTGACTCGGATTGCAGCGCTTCATTATTTGCCACACTACTCGTGACACTACATCCTGCCAGCAGGAGCAGACTGGCAAGCAGCGCTACCCGTGTTCCTGAGTTCATCATGATTTCACCAAGTAGGAAAACCGCAAGTTAAGCCGAATCCGTGCGGGCATGCAAGGCACAGGTTCAGCGTATCCTTGACGACGTGATTGTGTTGGATAATCCCGTCTATGACTAATCAGTCTGAGTTATATTTTCGGGTTCCGGGCAGGTTTTAATTGATAGCACTACCGCACAGCCCACCCCCATCAGCACCAGTGCAAATAACCTGAGCCATAGCGAACTGATCGCCAGGGTCACGGACGAACCGCCAACAACAACCATGCTTGTAAAGACCTTTACGCAAGAATGACGCCTCGGTGTTTCTCGCTATGATACCCTTTACTCAACCCTCTGAATTGGACCTCATCTATGTCGAACAAGCATATCGAAATCGGGATCTATATTTCTGCGACACTATTGGCCGTCGGCGTCTTCCTGCCCCTGACCTCTCTTCCGGTGATCGGAGATGTCTCGTACAACCGGGTCGCCGAGGTGGAATCCTATATCGTCGTCGCTGCAGCACTTTCCGCTACCGTATTGATATTTACCGGCATGCCGAAGTTCACTTTCGTTTCCGCAGCGGTTGTATGACTTACGCTTCTCTTTCCCGCAATCAAGAGCCTGTTCAAAAGTGACGATGGTGGTTTCCTTTCAAAGACACTGGATAAGGCGCAGGGCATCATGCAGGATTTCGCAGCGGACCTGTTTCTTAATGTCGCAGAGTTCAGCTGGGGTGGCTTTGTCTTGCTGGTAGGACTACTGGCCTTCACCGTCACCTGCATTCTCAGATCGTTTAAGTAAGGATTTATTAATGGCATATAACACCCTCGACCTCGAAGTTTCCGAAGGAACGGCGACGATCACATTAAACCGTCCACCGATGAATGCAGTCACGGACGAGATGCTGGATGAACTGGTGTCTGCCTGCAAAACGGTGGAAGACGATGACACGGTGCACGTCATTATCCTCACCGGTGCCGGCAGAGCATTCTCGGCGGGTCGGGATGTCCCCGGCGTACTTGCTGGCAAGGAACGACCTGGCGGTTCAAGGTATCGAATTCTTGAAGAAATCAATATGCCGGTCATCGCAGCGGTCAACGGATTTTGTTTTACCGGCGCATTTGAGCTCGCCATGTGTGCAGACCTCATCATCGCCTCGGATAAGGCGAAGTTTGTTGATACCCACGCACGCTTTGGCATCGTACCCGGCGGCGGCCAGACGCAACGCCTGCCCCGGCTAATCGGTGCGCGCAAGGCAAAGGAGCTGTTGTTTACCGGCAGGCAACTAAGTGCGGACGAGGCCGAGCAGATTGGCATCGTTAACAAGGTGGTGCCCCATGACACGCTGATGGAGGAAGCCCAGGCCATGGCCGCGCTGATTCTGGAAAATATCCCTGAGACCATCAGCATAGAAAAACGACTGATTAATCAGTCGATGACGACGACATTGGAAGACGGTCTGGAACTGGAGGCCGCCGAACACCCTACCGGCGTCATTTCGCCAACCTCCGAGGGGCACAAGCGGATGGAAACGCTCTTTAAGAAATAATCGGCAAACAGGCCCTAGCCATTCTGCAAGTCAACAAACTGTCGATAGGGTCCGTCAGGATGGGTCATTAGCTCTTCATGGCTACCGACATCCTGGATGCTGCCGTCTTCAAGAAAAACGATCTTGTCTGCCTGTCGGATCGTAGATAGTCGATGAGCAATCACAATTACCAGACGGCCCTGCGCCGCCTTCTGTAACGCCAGTACCAGCTGATTTTCAGTGTGAGGATCAAGCGCGGCTGTCGGCTCATCCAGAATGAGTATCTTCGCATCCCGCACCAGGCCTCTGGCAATAGAAAGACGCTGCTGCTGTCCCACCGAGAGCGTGTCGCCAGAACGGCCAAGCACCGTATCGATGCCATCGGGCAGCTGTTCAACAAAGTCCATACAACCAGCGGTTTCCAGTGCCGACATGATGTCGCTATCGCTGGCATCAGGGTTAGCCAGCAGCATGTTGCTGCGAATGGATTCCGACAGTAACAGATGCTCCTGAAATACATAGGTTACCTGATTACGCAGAGAATCGAGGTCAACTGTCGAGACATCTTCACCATCAATAAGTACGCGGCCTTCTGTAGGTGTTAGCAGCGAGGGAATCATATAAGCGAGCGATGTTTTGCCTGCACCCGTTGGGCCAACAAATGCCACCAACTGACCCATAGAAAGCTCAAGATTGATGTCACTGAGCGCGTTTCTGGTTTCGTCGTAAGCAAAGCTTACGTTTTCAAACGTGACGCCTTCAGAAATTGGTGCCAACACACTTGCCACCTCTCGGTCTTCTTCTGTCTCGTACTCCACAAAGAACAGAACGCGCCGAATGGCGACGATGTTTCGCTGCAGCTCAAGCCAAAACACGCCGAAAAAAAAGACAGAGCCTGCGATACCGCCGTAAATGCCAAACAGCACGGCAAAATCACCCGGCGTCATGATCCCTTCGATGACACGATTGGTAAACAGGATGGTGACATACAGGGCTGCGAGGCCAAAAACTCCTCCCGCAACCGCATCAATTGATAAACCCATAAAGGCAGAGTAGCGCTCTCGCTGAAACGCCTTACCGCTGTTGTCCGCGACACGCTGCGTTTCCTTTTTGGAGCCACCCAGGCTCTGCACCGCACCAATATTGTTGAGTGACTCTTCCATGGCATTGGTAGTGCGCGCGCCCGCCGCGCGCATGTTCTGGTTCGTTCTGCGAATAATTGCCGCAAGCGGAAAGGTGACGATGATGCAGACGGGGAACATGATCCAGGCAATCCAGACCAGCTCAGGTGCAACCTCGCCATAGGAATACTGCAACAAGTACAAGTTAACGATCGCGGAAATCAGATAAAACACGGGAATAATGGTCATGCTGTAGGTAAGACTGGGCACGTAAGCAGCGTCATACAGCACGCGATAGATCGAGTCGCCGATTCTCTGGTCATCGAGAACTTTCATGGGTAAGTGGGTAAGACGATGAAACAACCGGGTTCGTAGATTGTTAGCCATATGCTGCGTCATACGAACGGCAACCATAACCTCAGCAACACCAAGCAAACCGCTACCTTTGCTCCAGCCGTCACTGATCTGGTTCTCGGATTTCGTCGCCGCATCCTTACCCTCATGCAATCCGGTGAACGTCCCAAACGCGCGGGTACCAAAGGCAAGCAACATAACCACGTAGGTCGTGGTAAGAATCACCATGATCTGCAGTGGGTCTTTGCCTTCAACCATCTCCAGAATCGGATTCATAAACGGTGGATAACGGACTTCCGTCGTTCCAAACTCCTTAGAAAGAAGCACATTGTCAGTAACTATTTTCCCCATCCAGGGCAACAGGAAAGTGGGAAAAAACAATATCAGCTGTATCAACACCTTGGTGGTGAAGAGGCCCTTTACATCAGCGAGCAGGGCCAACGACTTACCCACATACCGTGCGGCCTGACCCGTCGTGATATGAGGCTCTTTATCGAGTACCTCATCAATTTCAGCATGTCCCAATACGCCCTGTACAAACTCATTGAGTTTCGAATCATTCACCGACGCTTCACTCATTGCGCTTCCCCAATACCGGTTTCTGCCACCACAAAAGAACGATACTGACCGTCTTCAATCTGCATGAGTTCATCATGGTTACCGGTTTCGACAATCTGACCGTCTTTCATAAAGGCAATCTGGTCTGCATTTCTGACCGTGGATAGACGATGGGTGATGACAAAGATGATTTTTTCTCTACCCCATTCTGCAAGATTTGCCAGCACCTGGTGTTCGGTACGCGCATCAAGCGATGCCGTTGGTTCATCCAGAATGAGTATTGGTGTGTCCCGAACTACAGCGCGAGCAATCGTCAGCCGCTGCCGTTGCCCCGCTGACAACTTGCCGCCACGCTCCCCGAGTTCTGTGTCATAGCCCTTGACCATTTCCTGAACGAATTCATCAGCACAAGCGATTCTTGCAGCCTCTTCTATGTCAGCGCGAGATGCATCGGTAGTGGCATAGGCAATATTGTTAGCAACGGTATCCGCGAACAGTACATTTTTCTGCAACGCGATGGAGATATTGGATCGCAGATCTTCAATGGTGAGGTCTTTGACATCGACGTCATTGATCATTACCTGCCCCCGGTTAACATCATAGAGTCGCAGTAGCAGTGACATTAATGTGGATTTCCCGGTACCCGTCGTACCAACGATCGCGGTCACGGTGCCAGCAGCAGCCTGTAGATCAATCCCTGTGAGTACTGGCTGGTCCTCCTGGTAGCTGAATTGCACATCCTGCCACTGAACTTCGCGAATGGGGGCAGGAAACGGTTTGGGATCGTCCGGGTCTACAACCTCGGGCTTTAAGTCCAGCAAATAGAACGCTCGGTCCAGCGCGATAAACAGGTCCTGCATGGTCGACCAGATACGTACCAGCCAGTTTGTGCCTCCCATGAGTCCGCCGACACGATCTCTTGCGATTTGAAAGCCGCCCAGATTCCACACGGCAAAACCAAGAAAGGCGACAGCCCAGGCCCCAAGGAAGGTCTCACGCTCTGCGATTACCCAGGTCACCATGATGTATTCGCTGCCGATGATGGTGAGTGCTCCGGTCATACCCACAATGGTGCTAAGTACGACCATGTCCAGGCGTAAGAAGTACGCCGCGTCTAACGCACGCTTGGAGTCACGATCGAAGCGTTCAAAAATCTGACTTTCCGCACGGTTTGCTTTTACAACCTTGATGGCAGAAAAAGCCTCCTGCAAACCTGAAGTCAGGTCACTGTTGGCTTCGCGATTGCGCAGGGAACGACGCCTCAAGCGTGGCGTAAAAACCACCGTCACCCAGACCATCGGAATACCCACTGCAATCACAATAGCTGCAAACAAGGGGTCAAACGCGAAAACGAAGGCGAGGCCAATCAATATCCCATACAGCGCCATTAGCGGATACATGATGCCGTGCTGCAACAGGTTCAGAATCTGCGCACTATCCTGGTAGACACGAAAGATCGCATCGCCCACTCTTGAGCCGCTGTGATACCTGAGCGAGAGATGCTCCGCTCGTTCCACCATAGCGACGCGAAGGTTCTGGTTAATGGATTGCCACACCCATAGCACGTAATAAGGGACAATGGTCCAGCCAAGCGCCCCCAAAACGCCGCCAATAACGGTCCATATAAGCAGTCGATTGCGTACGACCTTGCGTTGCTCTTGGGTCAGTTCAGGCTCTACATCCGGAAGGGTTTCCTCACTTTTTCCGATGCCTTTGATGTCACCTTTGCCGTGGGTTTTGCTCGCCGGTTCCTGTTCTACAGGCTGTTCAATATTGGTGGTTACATACTCATCGCCGACAAACAACACCGTAGCCTGCAGGGGTTGGAGTTTTTGCCCCAGAAGGACTTTGTTGGTCATCAGATCCACACCAACAAAGGCCGAGATAAAGCCCATGAAGCCGCCCCCAACCATACCCAACGCCAGGATCGACAGGTGAAGCAACATGGGACGCATAAACGGCCAGGTTTTCAACGCCAGTGTGGCCATTTTGCGCAAGCTCATTCCGGGTGTACGATCGGTGGAATCTTCTTCCCCGTACCCTTTGAGCATCCCCAGTTCTGTCATGCCACTGCCTTAGTGATGGTTTGCGACGACGATACTATGATAGCAAGTGCATGCCACTTGAAGCAGGCATTTCTGACAATGTCCTGACATTGATATTTACCGCGCGTCCAGCTACATATCGAGCCCACAGAGTTTGAGAAAATACTGTTTCTGCTCGTCGGTCATGGCCACAAAGTCCGGCACATCCATGGCGGTCATCGGAAGATCTGCGAATTCCGGCGAGGGCGCCTGCATTCTGGCGGCAATATTGTGCAATCCACCATTTTTGCCGAGGGCCGCACTGATCTCTGGAAACCACACCCGTTCAGGTCCAATACCGCGTCCCAAGGGATTCGGACGACCCACGTATTCTTCAATAGCAGCAAACATCGCTTCGGCGTCCTCCATCCGCTGTTTAGAGCCCACTCCATCATATAGAACACGAGAGGGACTGCAGATTGCGGCCCAACGAGCGGTGATATTGAAACCGACGGTGTTACGGACTTCTTCTGGTGCGCCATCACCACCGGTGACCTCTCCGTTTTTTACCAGCATGTAATAGCCAACCACTTCCCGGCCCCCTTCATGAAACCGTTCCGGGGCGTGGGTGTAGACTTCACTGAAAGCCCACTCCATATCATCCGGCAGATCAGCTTCCTTCAACAACTTGACGCCGCCAGCTGCGCAAGCCTCGCACCACGCCTTGGAACCGAATTCGCCTACCGGTTCAATGTCGGCAACCGCTTCCAGGATCTCAGCGGGAACTTCTGGTCTTGTTCTATCGTTCATGTTTTCTTCTATCGAATTTAAAGTATCGTCTTAACCGGATCGCCTACTTTGATTCTTCCAGAATCAACAACCCGCGCGGTAATACCACCGTGCCCCCGCATGGCGTTATAGCCGCCCTCACCCAAAGTCGCTTCCATTTTGGAACAGGGATGCGCCAGGCCTGTATATTCTAGTAACACTCCACCAACGTGAAATGTCTTACCTTTAAGCGCAAGAAGGTTAATCCCTTCGACAACGATGTTGCGTCGAAGGTCAGCAGGGGAAATTTCATCCCGGTGCAACATGGAAGCAACCGCGCGAATATGCTCTTCCTGAATCAGGGTGATTTCGCGATCAGTATTACGTGCCTTAAACCGGTCTCCTTCAAGACCCTGTCCTTTCACCGCCTCAACCTGATCGAGCACATTGACCGGCTGTCCGATCGCTGGCCGTACACCGATCCAGCGCACAACACCCTGTTGCGGCAGGTTATTCATCAACTCTTCAAGCGTGCTCACAACCTTTCCACCTTGGTCACAACGCCTCCACCTTGGTCACAACGCCTCCAATACAGTCACGCAATCGCAAAATGGGGTATAGCATGTTCGGCCGGTTATTGTTACTGGTCCGCGTATCTGCTGTACTGACAGTAACCAAATTGGAGGGAAACGAGATGTCAAAATTTGATCTGGATGGAAAGGTCTGTGTGATAACTGGCGGTGGCGGCAGCATTGGCGGACAAACCTGCGTCGAACTCGCAAGCGGCGGAGCAAAAGTAGTCGTCACCGGTAGAACGCAGGAAACCCTGGATGCTGTGGTCGAGGAGATTACGAGCGAGGGTCAGGAAGCAATAGCCATCGTCTGCGATATTACGGACCCGGAACAGGTCGACAACCTGGTCAGCGAGACCGTCAAGGCATTTGGTTCACTGGACGTCCTGGTGAACAACGCCGGCGGTGCCTGGAGTCGGAGTGAAAAAGCGGAAGACACGTCCTATGACAAGTGGTTGCTCACAGTAGATAGTAACCTCAATGGCGCTTTTCTTTGCAGCATGGCTGCGGGCAAACAGATGATCAAACAACAAAGTGGACGCATCATTAATGTGGCATCGACCGCGGGCACCAAGGGCAACCCCTACATGCTCGCCTACTCCGCTGCCAAAGCCGGCATGATCAGCCTCAGCAATAATCTGGCGTTCATGTGGAAAGGCTACAACATCTACGTGAACGTTATCCTGCCGGGCGCCATCATTCCGAGGGGTAAGGCTTTGGAGGACGACGTGCCGCCGCTTGAACAACGACCGGGCGCAGAGCATGTCGCCAACATGATTCGCTTCCTTGCATCTCCCGCATCGGACCAGATCACCGGTGAAGCAATCCCCGTCAGAGCCTGGTTCAAGTCAGATCGATTCTGGCAGTAGCCAAATGTCTATCCGTTCATGCTCGACTATCTAATAGAGTTTAGTAAGGAGTACGCGGATGTCTTTCTGGGGTTAACCTTATTCTCCGCACTCAGTGTCGTCCTCGTGATGATACTGGGGGCTCGAGTATTGGCCAGACTTCCCTCCGACTATTTCCTGAGTCCGCAGGAAGACAAGGCATATCTGCAACACTTTCATCCCTCTATTCAGGTATTCCTTCCATTCCTGAAAAACGTCATCGGCGTAGTGTTGGTCATAGCGGGCATTGTGATGTTATTCATACCCGGGCAAGGATTCCTGACTATGCTGGCCGGTGTGATACTCACGGACTTCCCCGGCAAATTCCGCTGTGAACTCTGGCTGGTGCAGCGTCCCCAGGTAAATCGATCCATCAATTGGTTGCGACGCAGATCAGGGCAACCGGAACTGAAGCTGGAGTAGAACCGCCAATTTGCTATGCTGCCTGGTATCCAACGCACTTCGAGGTATCCAATGGCAGACATACAACCATTCTCCATAGATATTCCAACAACTGACATCACTGAACTGCAGAACCGCCTGAACGCTACTCGCTGGCCGGATCCCGAAACACCCGATGACTGGAGCCAGGGGGTTCCGCTGGAATACGCCCAGGAGTTCTGTCGCTATTGGGCCAGGGAATACGATTGGTCCGCACGGCAGGCACAATTAAACCGCTTCGACCACTTCACGACAGACATCGATGGTCTTTCCATTCACTTTATTCATGCCAAAAGCCCAGAACCGGGTGCGATGCCCCTTATCATCACGCACGGGTGGCCAGGCTCCGTTGTTGAATTCCATAAGGTCATCGAACTCCTAACCAACCCCACTGCTCATGGCGGCGAGGCCAAGGATGCCTTTCACGTGGTGTGTCCTTCACTTCCCGGTTTCGGTTTCTCCGGTAAACCCACAAAGCCCGGAACCGGCGTCGTTCAGATCGCAGAGATGTGGGATGAACTGATGCTGCGCCTTGGCTATGACGCCTATTTTTCCCAGGGAGGTGATTGGGGTTCTGCTGTCACGACAGAGATTGGCCTACAGAATCTTGGGCACTGCAAAGGTATCCACCTCAATATGCCGAGCGCGCGGCCAACCCCGGAAGCACGGGAAAACCCGTCCGAAAGAGACAAACAAGCCATCGCGGCTGGCAGAGCCTATAACGATGAGGACTCGGGCTATTCCAAACAGCAGAGTACCAGGCCGCAAACCCTGGGTTACGGCCTTGCTGACTCGCCCTCTGGACAGGGCATGTGGATCCTGGAAAAGTTCTGGCGCTGGACTGACTGTAATGGTCACCCCGAGAACGTGCTGACTCGCGATGAACTGATCGACAACATCATGCTGTATTGGCTAAATAACACAGGCGCATCGTCGGGTCGCCTCTACTGGGAAAGCTTTGGCGCGTTTGGTAAGGATAACAAGATCGAGGTGCCCACTGGCTGCAGCATATTCCCTAAAGAAATCGTCCCTACACCAAGACCCTGGGCTGAGCAGCGGTTCGCTAACATTGTCTACTGGAATGAACTCGACAAGGGCGGTCACTTCGCCGCTTTCGAACAACCAGCGCTGTTCGTTAATGAAATACGCAGTTGCTTCGGCTTGATGCGATAGGTCTTTTCTGCAATGAAAAAGTCGATACTTGCCGCCATTATTCTCACAGTAGCCTTTATCGTTACGGCGGCAATCAAGCAGAATCAGGAATTCCTGTTTTATTCACTCACGCTTGTAGTACTCGTGAGTCTGGTATTCATACTGGATAAACGTTTCAATTTTTCTGCCGTCGGACTCTGGGGTTTCGATGCTTGGATGGTACTGCATCTTGCAGGAGGGCTTGCAACCGTTGGCGGCGTCAGCCTGTACGCTTTATTGTTACTTCCTATCGTCGGTGAGCCTTACCATATTCTTAAGTACGACCAGCTGGTCCATGTCTATTGTTACGTGGTGATCGCCATATTGGCTTACGAGGTGCTAGCAGGGCTCCTGACAGAAAGCAGTGCACTGGCGATCGCTTCGCTGACGGTACTCCTGGCCATGGGCATCGGTGCACTAAACGAGGTGGTGGAGTTCATGGCAGTAGTCGCGGTCGGCAGCACCGGGGTTGGCGACTATATGAACAACGCTATTGATCTAGTGGCTAACCTGCTGGGAGGAATCCTCGGCGCGGCTTATTGTGTCATGCGACAACGCCACTGACCATCGGATCAAGCTGTTTCATTTATAGAGATCAATCCCGGCATCGACAAGATGGATATCATCGATTTGCGTGTCGTCGTACTTGGGATCTTCGTACATCAGCATGTGCATGTATTCCAGCGCAAAAGCTAGTGCTGCGAGGTTTCGTACCCGGTCATAGGCCGCTTACGCGACCTCGAGAGTTCCTGCAGATGACAACTGGGAAAACATCACCCTCACGGCTTCGGTCAACAAGGGCCCCTATACAGTCGATGTGTCTGTAACGAACCTGACTGACAATGACCGGGCATTCACTGCTGGATCCAGTCTCGATACGGTGAACGGTGTCTTGCCGTCACCACGCTCAATTCAGCTTCAGCTAACCTACGATGGTTTCCGTATGTAGCAGGCTGTTCATCTGTTGAAAGAAAAGGGTCCTGACGGACCCTTTTTTTCGCCGGGATGGTACTAGGACAAAGAACCCCAGGCAGCCAACGACTCTGCCCGGGGTAGGGGGAACTATTTAGCTGGAAGATCAATCTTCCAGGAGATCATTCACCTCTTGCTGCTCTTCAACACAGTCTCGCCTTATTTCGCGACGCTCTCGCTTGGCGAGTAATGAAGCCGCCAGTTCCTGAATCGTGATGCCGCCATCTGCATCGGTATCGATTTCATAAAACTTCTCCTCGGCGCTATTGGTTTTTGCAACCGAGAACTCATCCAGGTCGATATAACCATCGCTATTGGTATCGATCAGATCGAAGCGCGTTTCCGGATCAGGCCGCTCAGGTACATCCTCACCAGTGCTGTCAGCGATACATGCTCGAAGTTCATCAACGTCAATATCAACATCATCGTGGTCCGGACGATCGCCGTGTACCGCAAGGAATTCCTCATAGGAAATCAATCCATCGTCATCCGTATCGATTCGCTCGAATTGGCTTTCGGCTTTCGCGAGAGGCTTCGCTAGAAATTCATCCAGTGTGACCACTCGATTCTCATCAGAGTCCAAAGATTTAAAGATATGAATGATCCGTTGACGCGGTCCGTGTCGACGCCTGTCAGGGCGCTCCCCGTCCGGTCGCACTCGATCTGTGCCATTGACAGCAGCACGATCTGCTCTGTCGCTATCACCACGTACCTGAGCGAATGCCACTGTTGAGGTTGTCGCCAGCGCAAGC
This sequence comes from uncultured Gammaproteobacteria bacterium, assembly GCA_913045175.1. Lineage (GTDB taxonomy): Bacteria > Pseudomonadota > Gammaproteobacteria > Pseudomonadales > Azotimanducaceae > UBA7455. The sequence goes on from CAJWQG010000028.1 coordinate 33,223, forward strand.
ACCAGCGTGGGTAATGTTACTTTCTTGTTAAACATGTGTTTCTCCTCGTTAAAGTTAAGACTCAGGCTTACTACCTTGAGCGTTAACTGGGAAAACGCATGGCTAACGATTCCGTTGACGTACTACACGAATTTTTCTGATATACGGTGCAAAAATGTGAACAGGGTCACATTTTTATCGTCTATCGCGCGAGGATGGTCGCTGTGGGGTAACCGGGCGGGTGGGCCTCCTGATATCCGGCGTTGCAGGCCTCGTGGGCCGCATAATCCGATCGTGACGTTCATAGCGTTTCATAATGCTGTCACGCTCCCGTCTATCGAGCGCCTCGAACCGTTCACGCAGTTTCTTTCGCTCATCAGCTGGCCTTCTGGAAAACTCCTGCTGTTTTTCTCGCAAACGTTTTTGTTGACGCGGGCTTAACTGCTTAAACTCGTCAAATCGTTGTTTCAATGTTTCTTTACGCTCATCGGGAAGCCCCTGCCAGCGCTCAAAGCGTTGCCTGGTCTCTTCCCGACTTTTCTCGTTCATTTCAGCCCAGCGCGCGGCACCCTTGGCCAACTGAGACTGGCGCTGTTCACTGAACTCTGACCACTGGTCTTCATAGGGTGCCAGCACCTTTCTTTGTTCGGTGGTGAGATCATTCCATTCGGCAGCAAGTGCCGGAAAACACAAACCCAGCAACAGGAAGAGACGGAAAATGCCCATTAACTTACTCATCGTTTTCCTCCTCCTTTCCTGACTGTTTTTGTTGCTTCTGTTGTTTCGCATCTTCATCTGTCTCTTCAAAATCTTCCGGCCCGATAAACCCCTCATCACTCTCAACCAGCGAACCAAGATACTCGAGCATCTCCAACGACGGCTGTTGCGGCTTGTCAGCCAACACTTGACCTAACACCGGACCTGCCAACAAGCCCATAAAGATCCACCTAAGATGACGCATCTGTCTCCTCTTGCAGGATCATCCAGGCCATAAATTCCAGGTCATCAAGCAACTCCATATTCTCGACGATCTCCTGCTCTACGGGGTCAGCGTATACCGGTGGTTGTGATGGCGATTGATAGATAAATAGACCAAGCAATACGCCGGCTGTTACCAGGCCACCAGATGTCCAGCCATACCACGGTACTGGGGTCGAATCGGATTCAAGCGCCCGACTGCGAGCCTGATGCAGCTTGGCAAGCGTCTCTGCATCCATATGCTCTGCGCTCTCATCTAACAGGGCCTTTGCCTTTTCGGTTAGTTGATCAGTCATCGTCTTCTTCCACTGAGTTCCTGAGTGCGTTAGTTGCTCTCGACAGATGTGTCTTTACCGAGCCTTCGCTGCATTTCATTATCTTTGCTGTCTCTATCACACTGAATCCTTCCCACGCCCGTAACAAAAAAGCCTGTTGTTGTCGGACTGGAAGCAATTCAAGGCAGGTGGTTAACTTCTCCAGGGTCAATCGCTCCGCCAGCAATTCCACAGGACCTGCCTCATCCACACCTACATACACTTCTTCTTCATCATCCTCACTGCCGAACCAACTGAATATGCGGTTGGTACGCCCGCTACGACGATGAAAGTCGGTAATTCTGGATTGCAGAATACGATAGAACAACGGCCGCCATTCATCACTTGGCTTATGCGCGTATTTCTCTACCAGCTTGGTCATCGTGTCCTGGACGATGTCCAAAGCATCATCCTTGTTTCGCGTTGCTATGTCCGCCATGCGAAACGCGGATCGTTCTACACTCGCCAGAAACCTATCCAGTTCCGGTTTTTCCTGCACCCGTGCGTCATCCTGAAACAGATCGTAAGCAGTATAACCTTCTCCATGACGCATCTGTGCAAGTCATATAACGATCCAGAGACCATTTGGTTGACAAGCGGCAGGAAAAAAATTGTAGAGTGCCCAAAGGGGCCGATAATCGGACTTATTCGACGGCAATAAAGACCGGATTGGTATAGAACCAGAGGTCGTCCCAGGGGCTTTCATCAGTACCGTCACGCTCTGGTTCTAGTTCGCTCGTATTGGTCCCACGAATTCTGAGATACATCGATTGTTTAACTTTAATTCGATGCGTCATGGTTAGAAGCTCACCATCCCGCTGCCATTCATTTTGTGAGAACCGATAACTGACAGTCGTACTGGTGTTGCTATTAGTCGCCAGGTCTTCGACTTTGGCGTTGACCTCTCCGGTGATCAGGTCGACACGATTGACCACGGGCGTGTCCTGATTAGCATTGGCACCGGACGGATCACGTACCGTAATCTCAACATGAACCTTCGAACCCTTCGGGACCGTAAGCGTCGACCCCATCCCTGCGGCTTTATCACCCAGACTCGCTCGGACGTTAACCTCACTCACCAGGTCGCCGGTGGTAACAAACACATTCCCTGATCGGAGCGCTGCCAGAATTGCATCGTGATTTTTCTCAGCGTAAACGTAAGTTTTTGAATATTCACCCGGGTAAAAATCAATGCCATCGATGCTGAAATGACGATGGAAATCGGAATTAGCAGTGACCCACCAGCGTCGACCTTCCCCCAGCATCGAATCCCAGAATCCGCCTACCTTCGCCGTCATCTGATCAAACCCGCCCATTGTAGGATAGGCGCGATACCCTCCCCGATTGATGTTGTATTTCACGCCATCCCTTTCATAGGAAACCAGCGTCCCCGCTTGATGCCCAGGGGCACCTGCCATACCCACTGCCACATTCGGCGCCAGGTTATTCCACTTCCTAAACTCAGTCGGTGAATGCAGGCCATACTGTCCATAATCCGCTGCTGACCTCGATGGATGGTTTGCGATGATTACCGGCGGCGCAGGCAAATCACGCATAATTGCCAGCGCCTCAAGCATTTTCTCTTCGGTATCCCGGGCTTCGTCGAACGGAAAGACTTCACGCTTATCAAAACCTTTTTCGAGTTTAAAAAGAACCTCTCGTTCATCGGGCGTGTGGGGAATAATTAAACTGCTATGGTCTGCCGCCGGCGTATTTAGCTCCATACCGTAAAACTGCACGACTTCTGGTACCTGTTCGCGCGACTCTAATAATTCGGGATAAGCGAGATCTCTGTTTACCTTGCTATGGCTTGGCCCACCGTGATCCGTCGTCACCATCCAGCCCAGCCCATACTTTCTTGCGAGCTTCGCGTTATCAGGAATCGGGTTAACTGCGTCGCCACCTGGTACGGGTTTTGGCGGGGTTACACTATCGTCCCAGCCAACACTAAACTGACTGTGAACGTGGTGGTCTCCGGCAAGCCAGCGCTTTTCACCGTGCACATCTGCAGCTACCACACTTAAGGTAACTGTCAGCGTAACTATCAACGTCACGTAACCAAATAGGGGACCTTTCATCAACGAGTAGCCTTGTCATTTCTGATTCAAGGAGCCTACTACAGTTTAGTTAGATTTCCACTGCTATGGTGGCCAGGTATAGTATTCCGGTACCCAGACGGTGTATTTGTCCTGAAGAAACGCGACCAGATCAATCAAGTCCTGAACACTCATTACATCGTTGTAATTGCGCATTCTGGACTTGCCATCTTCTGTCGTCGTATCAGTATTGTAGGGTCGAGATAACTTGTGAGATGGATTGACGATGGACGTCAACAAATCCGCATAGCTCTTGATCCGGGTAGTTTCACCGCCAAGTTGAACATGCAGCCCGTCACCTGCCTCGTCGCCCGACCACTCCACATCGATAAGCGGGTTGGCTCTGTTCCCAGCTTTCGGAATGCTTGCCACGCTGTGACAATCGTTACACTGCAGGAGAATGAACGTCGCACGTCCCTGCTCAACGTCACCCTTGGGAAGATTAAACTCCTTTCGCGCTTCACACGCCGCCAGAAGGCAGCAGGAAAGTCCAATAAGCAGACACCTCAATACTTTATTCATCAGCTTCACCGGCGTTTTTTTACTTATATACAACTATCCTAACTAACCGGCAACACCACCCTATTGATTCAAATCAAGCAAGCGGCCGCTGTGCAAACTCTTCAAAATATGCGATGTTCCGCTTCTCACAAATACTTCTCATGAACTTCTTACAAAGTTTCAATCAAAAAAAGGCTTTCTTATGTCTTACGACGGATTCGATCTTTCCGGCAAAACTGCAGTAATCACTGGTGGCAATGGCGGCATTGGCCTCGGATTCGCCAGGGCGGTTGCGGCGGCAGGCGCGGATGTCAGCATCTGGGGAACTAACGCGGATAAAAATGCAGCAGCTGAAGCAGAACTCCAGGCTATCAATCCCAGTGCCTCGGCAACGCTATGTGACGTCTCCGATGAAGCTGCGGTTGAAGAAGCTATGAATGGCGTCATAGAACGTTACGGGCGAATCGACGCTTGTTTTCCGAATGCCGGCATAGGCAACCAGAATCAGAAGCCATTTTTTGAACACACAACTGAAGACTGGCACAAGGTGATCGACGTGAACCTTCACGGAGTTTTCTACACCCTACGAGCTGCTACCCGACAAATGGTCGAACAGGGAGAGGGAGGAAGCTTGATCTTAACCTCCAGTGGTACCGCTATTCAGGGCTCCCCAAAAGGACAGGCTTATGCTTCCACCAAGGGAGGCATGATCGCCATGATGATGTCGCTCTCAGTTGAGATGGCACGCTATAAAATTACCTCGAACGCCGTCATTCCGGGATGGGTAGAAACCGCGATGACTGAGCGAGTATTCGGCTGGCAGAAGTTCGTCGATGCGGTAATTCCCCGAATCCCCATGCGTCGATGGGGAACCCCGGACGACTTCGGCGCCATCGCGGTCTACCTGATGAGTGATGCCAGCAGGTGGCACACAGGAGATGTCATTAAAATCGACGGCGGCTTCAGTATTTTCTAAGGACTAAAAAGCTATGTTTCAACTGCTCAAAGGTCTGAAGATCATAGATCTGACGACTATCGTACTTGGGCCCTATGCGACCCAGCTTCTTGCGGACCTCGGCGCAGAAGTCATCAAGATTGAATCACTGGAAGGTGACGTGTTCCGTGCGGTACGGCCAGGTCGACGAGACGACCTGGGTGTTGCTTTCATGAACTTCAATCGCAACAAGCGATCGCTGACACTGGATTTAAAGCAGCCGCGAGGACAGGAGATCCTTCATGGGCTCGTTAAGGGTTCAGACGTACTCGTCCATAACATGCGTGCACGCTCCGCGAAGCAGCTGGGTGCGTCTTATGACACGTTAAAAGAGGTAAATCCCTCACTGGTGTATTGCTACTCACCAGGTTTCGGCGGTCTTGGCCCCGACGCTGACGCGCCCGCCTACGATGACATCATCCAGTCTCGATCAGGTCTTACGGCGCTAAATGCCAATGCGGAAGGTGCACCACAGTTTGTTCGCACCATTGCTGCCGATAAGGTCGTTGGATTGCATCTCGCGCTGGCGGTTGCAAGCGGCGTTATCCAGAAAGAACGAACAGGAAAAGGCGTGTGTATTGAGGCACCTATGCTGGAAAGCATGGTGTCGTTTCTTTTATCGGAACATCTGGCAGGCCAAACCCTCGTTCCGCCTGAAGGGGGTCTCGGATATGACCGGATGATGACGCCCAACCGTAAACCGCACAAAACAAAGGACGGTTATCTCGTCATACTGCCTTACAGCACAAAGCACTGGATACGTTTTTTTCAAGCGTGTGAATTGGAGGACTGGGCGACCGCTGACAAGGTAGTGGACCCGGCGCTTCGTAGTGAACATATCGATGAACTTTACGGCAAGATTTCTGAACTGGCGCCGTCAAAAACAACTGCAGAGTGGCTGAAGATCATGGCTGAACAGGATATTCCCTGCGCCGATGTTAACTCGTTAGATGACATCATGGCGGACGACCATCTGGTTGCGTCGCAAATGTTTCACCGGGATACCGATCCTCGCATTGGTGATTACCTGGAGATTCGTCCGCCTTTTCAGGTTGACGGCAAGCTGGCCCATGAGGAAACGCCCAATAAGGCTGCTCCGGGGCTGGGTGAAAACAACGACGATATACTCAGTGAACTGGGCTATTCAGCCGAAGACATCAAGGCGCTCAAACAAGACTCGGTGGTTGGTTAAATCGAAAGGTCCTGCAGGTTGTAGTTTTTTATAACTCGCTCGTACATCTCGGGGCTCCAGCGATACTCATCTTCATGTCCAGCAAACGGCTGGTAAACAAACCGTCGTTCCCCGGGAAAATGTTGCTGACGCGCGTCAATTGCAACAGCAATCACCCGTGAGCGTTCAAACACACGCTGCTCGTCATAGACTGAATCGTCCTCCTGGCCTAACACGCCTCGTTGGCCAATGACCGAAGTGCGACGATGGAATCCAAACGTCAAAGAAATACGCGTATCTGGAGAGCTATTGGCAAAGGAACAATGAACGATCTGGCGATTGGCAATGGTGACGTCACCGGCGTTACAGGTAAGGGGTACGGCATCAGGTAGATATTCGGAACCGTCGTTTTCTGCAACCAGCGCCTTAATGTCTGCCCGACCTTGCTTATGTGACCCCGGTACAACCCAGAGACAATTCGCCGGTGTACTGGGGTACAGCTGAACCTGGAAGTTAAAGCCATGGATACCGGGATCCCAGTCCGGCGCATCCCAATGGGTGACTCCATCCTGGTGCCACGCGACGGAACCACCAAGCCCCGGTAGCTTAACGAAGGTAGCGTCATTGAAAGGCACAAAGTCGGGCCCATTAATCGCCTCAGCGACCGCGAGCAATGAAGGATGACCGTACAGTCTTAATCCGGATTCCATGGTCTGGCACATACCACCGATGAGATGCACAACCTCGTCGGGCGCATCCTCGGCTGGTGACGGTTGGGTCATCTGTACCTGGTGTCGCCCGCTCAGTAATTTCGTGCCACCCCACGGATCGGATAGCGGTTTGATAAACGTGTATGTCGGTCGAGCAAATGCCTGTCCAAAGGCAGGCCGACCCTTGGCATCGACCTTCGAATCCTTACCAGTCGGCGCTTCGTCAAGCAGACGTTCGATATCCGCGCGCAGTTCTTCGAGCTCACCAGTATCGATAACGCCTTCAAAGACATAGAAGCCATGTTCCAGAAATGCGTCAAGAATCTTCTGCTGAAGCTTACCGTTCGAATCCAACTCCAGGGGTCCTCGATTACCGATCGCTCGAGCGCGTTCAACACCCTCTTCGAGGTACTTTTCTAATCCTGATGCATGTTCCTGGGCGCTTGGAGGAGATACAGCCGCCATCATAAATCTCGCTGGTTATTGCCGTTCGATTATACCGCAATACTTCGCCGCCAGGACATTACCAGCCAGTTGAGCTAATATCTTCGTAGCAAGATAGCAGTTGCCCAGCGCTATACGCTGCTGCAAAAACCCCTTCCCGGAGCAACAGACCGATGAAATCGCTCATCACGGTGTCGATAATGTGTCTGTTATTGGCACATCACGTCTCTGCCGCGCCCTCGGCCAGAGCAGTCCGTCTTGCCCACTCACCGCAGCTAGACGGCCACGTGAGTACCGACATGGCATGGTCTGATCTCGCACCTATCACGAGCTTCACGCAACAGCGTCCAAAAGAAGATGCGCCAGCATCACAGGGAACTGAGGTTTACGTCGGTTTCACCGATACGCACCTCTACATTGGTGTTGTATGCCACGAAGAAAACCCAAACGACATCATCGTTACGGGAAAGGAACGTGACGCGAGTCTGAATAACAGCGACAGCTTTCGCATGGTCATCGATAGCTTTGGCAATGGCCAGACAGGCTTTGTCTTCGGCACCAACCCGTCTGGCCTCGAGTACGACGGCCAGGCCTCTAACGAAAGCCGCTCCAGCTTTTCTCAGGATGGTGGATTCGATTTGAACTGGGACACCAGCTGGCAGGTGGAGGCAACGATTGGAGACTTCGGATGGAGTGCAGAAATGGCGATTCCCTTTTCATCACTTAGATATCCCAGCGACGAAGTTCAAACCTGGGGATTCAACTTTCAACGAACCATGCAGAAACGTAAGGAAGTCGTTTACTGGGCACCGATTCCCAGGCAATACCAACTAAGCCGAATGTCTCTGGCAGGCAGCATCAGCGGCATCGTATTGCCACACCAACGCAGTTTTACCATGACGCCCTATATCTTGAGCAAGTCTACGCGACCCGCCGGAGATGACGATCAGGAATTTGGTCTCGACATAAAATATTCGATCACGCCGAGCCTGACGCTGGACGCAACCCTCAATACCGATTTCGCTCAGGTTGAGGTAGACCAGCAACAGGTCAACCTGGACCGGTTCAGTCTGTTCTTTCCGGAAAAGCGCCCATTCTTCCAGGAAAACTCCAGCCAGTTCGAGGTAGGAACCTCCAGGACCCAATTATTCTTTTCCAGACGTATCGGCATCGGACCGGACGGTGAAGCCATTCCCATTGCCGGAGGACTAAGAGTCTCAGGTAAAGTAAACGGCAGCACCAATATTGGTCTGCTCGCGATGCAGACCGAGGAAGTAACAGGTGTCGCGCCTAAAAACGATTTTGCGGTGGCGCGTATCAATCAGGAACTAAAAGGACGATCTGCTATCGGCATGCTCCTGGTAAATCGCAGCGGGGGTGAGACTGATAATCAGACCTACGCCATTGACGGGCGCTGGGGCATTGATGAGAACACAACGCTATCCGGTTTCGTCGCCAGGACGAAAACCCCCGGGATCTCCAAAGATGATCACGCGTACCATATCTTTGCCAGCTATATCACCCAGGACTGGACCTTCCGCGGCAATATCACCGAAGTTGGCGAGGGATTTAACCCCGAGGTTGGTTTTCTGTCCCGAAAAGGCTTCAGGCAATTTGAAATATTTGGCTTGCATAGTATCCGCCCCGCTTCGAAAAAAAGTCGGGTGCTGGAATATCGCCCCCATGCAAGCTATCGCGGCTACTGGGACTTTGACGGATTTCATGAGACAGGAAGATTGCATCTCGACCACGTGATCGAGTGGAAAAGTGGTGGCAGCACAGGGCTGGTACTTAATCACATTCACGAAGGGGTTAGGAGTCCATTTGAAATTTCTGATGGTGTCATCGTGCCGGCAGGCGATTATAACGATTGGGAGTTTCATACCTCGGCCTCGAACGATAAGGGCGCACCCCTGACATACGGCGCATCGGTAACGACAGGAGGGTTCTTTGGAGGAGACAGGCTAGCGTTGTCACCGAACGTAGGTTTTCGTATAAACGATGCCTTCAGTGCCAACCTGTCATGGAATTACAATGACGTTGAGTTACCAACCGGAAACTTTAATGTTGGTCTGACCAACCTTTCTCTGTCCTACTCATTCACGCCAAAAATGTCCGTCGCCGCATTGATTCAATATGATGATAGGGACAATGTACTTGCTACCAATCTTCGGTTTTCGTGGATTCAGGACGCAAACGCAGGCTTGTTTGTCGTTTACAACGAAACTGACGAAGATTCACCGGGAAGCTCACGACGAGAACTTATTATCAAATACAGTCGTATTCTCAGCGTTCCGTGGGGATCCTGAACTTAACCCAGTAAGCAGGATGATCTGATACACCCACAGGCTCCATTCCACCAGACACAACGGTGAGTCCCTTGCTGATAATCCATTCCACATCATGCGCGTCGTCTATCGAATGGGTCGCATCAACGTAACGTGAATCCTCCAGAAACTCTGCCAGTAATTCATCGTCGTGGCGAGAATTAAGATCTCCGATGAGTACGGCAGGCGAAGGCAACGCCCGAAAATGCTCAAGCACCTGGTGCAGCTGTTTGTTGCGCACTCCACTTCGATCAAGATGGGTATTTAGAATATGCACCTCAGTATCCGACACCATCAACGACACAATAATCATATTTCTATAGCTGTCGTCATGGCCCTCACTGGTTAGCAATGGATTAATTCGCCATGAATCGATGGAAAATCGACTAATCAATCCATTACCAAAATGATCTTGAAAAAACTGTTGATAAGCAGGTGCAAAAAGCCAGCCTGCCTCCAGTAATCTGCCCAACTGCTCAGCCTGATCTGTTAACCCATAGAATAAAGTTCCGGACAGTTCGTTAAGACCGACAATATCTATATCGGCATCCTGGAGCACCCTTGCTGAGCGACTAATATCTCTAACACCATCTTCTCCCTTACTGCGCCGAATGTTGTATGTGGCCACTACAAATCCATCCGAGTCAGATTCCTTCCATTGCGATGGAGGATTAATACCTTCGCCCAACAGCGCCCTCCCCGGTATTCGCGTATTCGCATCAACAAAAACATAAACCACCAAAGCAACAAGCGCGGTTTTTCCAAGTATCCCTTTCAAAAAAACTCCGGGTAAAAAAATGTGAGTAAACGGTCGATAGTTTAATACTAATACAAGTCACGCACCTGGCTTCAGGTAATAGTTAGCTAGTTTCATGGTGCATCTGAGAAACAGACTATTTTGCGGAATGATCCCGAGCGAGAAAGTCGGACGATTCCCTAGCATATATGATGGATACTTACGGTAAGAAATTATGGTAGATAATCCCCAAGACCAGAAGAGTTCAGAGGAGTTTCAAGCTGCAATACAAGATCAAACGCTGACGGACAGGCGCTGCTTCTTGGAAAACCCGCGGCACATGGCCAATTAACTGAGCGAGGTCTATTTGCTAGCCAAACTCGATTTTATGCACCACGAATATGCTAGGAATA
>CAJWQG010000029.1 GCA_913045175.1 uncultured Gammaproteobacteria bacterium
GAGACTTTGCCCTCGAGCACCGTGCAACCGCTCAGGCGTGGAAGTTCGCCGTCTTCGATCAACTGATTGACTGTGCGGCCTTCGTTCACTGCGGCGCCATGGGTTGCTACCAGTTCGCGGATTTGATCTTCGTTTAGCATTGGTGTGTTCCTGTACTCCTTAAAAATTTCATTCCATCCTTCGTTTCCAAAGGTATACGGTTCTCTCGCTCGATGCCCTGAAGAGAGTAGGCAATTCTGCCACTAGCGTAGTAAGGAAACCACCAATTAAGCCCGAAGGCGACTTTTTGAACTGGATCAATGACAATACACACCGTCAACACTAGCGAGGTCACCTTGAAGGTAACTAAAATTACGAATCTCCCTGTCCGGGACAAGAGCGGTGGTGTCTATCACATTATCAAGGTCGATACAGACGCTGGGATCTATGGGCTTGGCGAGGTAGGCATATTGAACTGGAGCAAGACCATCGCAAATGCCGTCGATCACCTCAGTGACCTGGTGATTGGTGAGAACCCCTGGGAAACGGAACGGTTGTGGCAGGACATGTTCAGGTCTGGTTACTGGCCCGCGGATCTCGTGTATTGCTGTGCAATGAGTGCCATTGATATCGCGCTGTGGGATATCAAAGGCAAGTCGGTGAACCTGCCCACCTACCAGCTGCTTGGCGGCCCGGTGCGTGAGAAAGTGGTTTGTTACCCACATGTCAGGGGAACGAGTCAGCAAGATATTATCGAGGGCAGTAAAAAAGCCGTGGATGAGGGATGGAAATTCGTGCGCTGGGGCCAGCCTGATGCGATGGGAGAGTTCAAGCCCAACAGAACTGCAGTCCTTGACCCTGATAAGTCGATGCGGGTAGCAGTTGATCTTATGGGTGCGGTTCGTGAAGCGGTAGGACCCGAAATCCAGTTATGTTTCGACGTCCACACACAACTCGACCCGCCGCAAGTTGTCCAAATGTGTCGCGACCTGGAGGAATTCAAACCCTACTTCATCGAGGACCCCCTGCGTTCTGAAAACCCGGCCAGCTATCGGAACCTGCGACAACAGGTGAACCTGCCGCTCGCTGCAGGTGAGCAGTGGGCCTCTAAGTGGGCTTTCAGAGAAGTAATCGAAGAAGAGTTAATTGACTTTGCGCGTATCGATCTCTGTATCGTCGGCGGTATTACGGAAGCGGCAAAGATCACACACTGGGCAGAGACGCACTACATCAACATCGTTCCTCACAATCCCCTGGGGCCGGTAAGCGCCGCGGCCTGTGTCGCTCTGTGTATGGCATCATCGAACGTAGGCGCCCAGGAGATGCCGGTAAGACCCGGTTCTTCCGCAACTGATCTGTTTCCACAACAGATTGAGTGGGAAGACGGGTTTGCCTGGTGTCCCGATACCCCGGGGCTGGGCGTGGACATCGACATGGATGCAGCCGAGAGGGGCGCGATGGACCCGCTGCAGTGGTGGCCTCCCAGGCTAAGACGAGGGGACGGTTCAATCACGAACTGGTAGCGACTTTGGCCTGACGTCACTTTTTGATGTACGTCAATGAGGTTGAATCCTGAGCAGGACATACTCCAACTGTAATTCACAGATGGTTTGGAAATATGTTTGATTCTCACGATGACGTAGTAGCCCTGAAGCACATTGGTGTCAATATCGCAGTGCTTATCGGCGTAATGTTCACTCTGATCATTGTATCGACGCTGATTTAAAAACGTAGCGCGTTCACTTCGCCCATGAACCTTTGGATGCCCCGGTACTCAAGATCGCTTTACTATTGAGTGTGCTGGCGCATCTGATTGGTGCCGGATCGAAAAAAATTGTAGAGGTGTGGGGAAAGGTGAGGCAGAGGAAGTAGTATAATTCATCCTAATTCTTGTCTCCTGAAAAAGAGTTTCCTATGGCCGATGAATACAACGAACTAACACCTGATGAACAGCGCGTGATCCTGCATAAGGGAACCGAAATGCCCTTTACGGGAAAGTACGATGATTTTTTTGAACAGGGGCATTACGTTTGCAATCAGTGCGATGCGCCGCTTTATCGATCAGACGATAAATTCAACTCGCACTGTGGCTGGCCAAGTTTTGATGACGAAATAGAAGGTGCCGTCCGGCGTGAGGCGGACGTAGACGGCATGCGCGTTGAAATCCTATGCGAAAACTGCGGCGGTCACCTGGGTCATGTGTTCCAAGGAGAAAGACTCACCGACAAGAATACCCGTCATTGCGTGAACTCCATTTCAATGAAATTCGTCGCCGGTGAATCCTAGACCTCAGATCTAGTTGTAATCCTCGTATACATCGATCGGATCGATACCCGCATCGCTGCGCGCTTCGCCAAGTTCATGGGTCACCATTCGTGACATAAACGCGGTATCAGAACCAAGCATCACCATGTCGAATCCCTGCTTCAGGAACCGTTTCGTGTACTCGAGGCTTCCCGTATGCATGCCCACGTGGATGCCATGTTTACGGGCGGTCTCGTAGATATGGTTTACGGTTTCAACGTGTTTGGGATCGTTATTGTCACCCCTTGCAACCTGTCCAATGGCATATGCCAGGTCGGATGGACCAATGTAGATAGCATCCAGTCCAGGCGTGGTACAAATATCATCCAGATTCTCCAGCGCTTCCGCGGTTTCAATCATGGCAATACACAGGATCTCTTCGTTAGCGTACTTCGCATATCCTCGACCGCCATAGGAGGCTGCTCTGATGGGGCCAAATGAACGCATACCATCCTGAGGGTAACGGCAGGCAGCAACTGCCTTCTCGGCTTCCTCTCTATTGTTAACCAGCGGCACAATCACGCCGTAGGCGCCCGCGTCCAGTACTTTCATGATGATCCAGGGCTCATTCCACGGCACGCGTACGATAGGCACGGTATCGGTCTGCGAAACAGCAGGCAACATTGCACGTACGTCGTTGTAGTCGAGCAGACCGTGTTGCATGTCCATACACAGCCAGTCAAAACCAAGGCCTGCCATCGTCTCGGCGACTTGTATTGAGTCGCATCCTATCCAGCCACCAAGGGCTTGCTTGCCGTCTTTCCAGGCGCGCTTTACATGATTGGGTCTCATATCTTCCTCCTCAAAAAGAACGGGCTATGTTCTGTGAATGCCGTTGTCAGGTCAAGCTAGCCTGGAAAGGAACTGTTTGTGATACTGTCGCAATTATGCGCACGGTTGAAGACACTCGGGGAATTCCCTTCACGGTCAACGATTCTGAAGAACTCGAAGATTTCTATCGCGTCATTGATGCGTACCTGATATCCAAAAAAGATACGATGGACTTGCTGGACACGATGCTCGAGCGAGAGGAACCGATGCCCATGGCGATCTGTTTTCGGGGCTACCTGGTCAAGATGGGCAGCGACCCGAGACTTAATCCAGGCATCGAGCGGTGCCTGGCACAGCTGCGCTCCGCAGAGTTGAATGATCGAGAGAGAGTTCATGTTGAAGCGTTACAAGCCTGGTCTGACAATCAAAACGAAGTCGCAATTCGGCGATTGGAAGACCATCTGGACGACTATCCGCTGGATCTGATTGCCCTGCGTGTGGTGCATCACCTGCATTTTTATACCGGGGATGCAAAGGCACTGGATAAGTCAGTCGAGAGTCGTCTTGGTCACTGGTCTGAGGATGACTCCTATTATGGCTATCTGCTTGGCATGCACAGCTTTGGGCTCGAAGAGTCAGCCGAGTATCGTGAAGCAGAAATTGTCGGGCGCCGTGCCTGCGAGCTTAACCCTAAAGATGTGTGGGCCGGTCACGCAATGGCGCATGTCTTTCAGATGCAGGGGCGCTGGCTCGATGGTATCGACTGGATGGATAAGATGTTTCCGCACTGGAAGGACGGCAATAACTTTCTCTTTCACATGCATTGGCATAAAGCGCTCTACCATTATGGCCGCGCAGAGTTTGATGTGGTCATGTCCATATACGATGAGCATCTGTCTCCTGCACTAGACGATGACTTCTATCTTGATACCTGTAATGCGGCCTCATTGTTATGGCGCCTGAATATGAAGGGCGTCGAAATAAGCGACCGATGGCAGCATCTCTATGATTTATCAAAGCATCGAGTGGAAGACGATGAACTGGTGTTTTGTACCCTGCATTACCTGATGGCGCCCGCAGTGGTGAATGATCAGGCGACGATCGATAAGTCGTTGAAGCATTTTGAAGACTGGCGGCAACGGTCTACATCCCAGGGGCAGGTTGCGAATCTGGTCGGTGCGGGTCTGGCTCAGGCCATTGTTGATCTGGCAGCCGGGGATAATGATCGGGGTGTTGCGACGCTGGCGAGACTGCGCGGCGATGTTAAAAAGATTGGCGGCAGCTGGGCGCAGCGGCAACTATTCAAAGATTTGCAGGCCTACTATTAGGCGCGACCAATTTGCTCAACATCCATGTGGTTAAGTCCCAGGTCGTTAACTATTTGAAATGCAGCACCAGTTTTACCTTGTAGGTCCTCCGGCTTGTGGGCGTCGGCATTGACTATCACTTTAACATCATAGTTGGATGCCTCTTCCCAAAACGGTAGCCACGGATAAAGGGGGAAAGGGTTGTCAGGGCTTTTCGCAGTTTGCTTTCTGATTCCGAGCGCATTGACTTCAAGCCCAACGCCGGTATCCGCAGCAGCGGCCATAATGTCACGCGTACAAGCAGTACAGTTCTCGTCCCAGTTCTCGTAACAGTTTCCGAATAGATCAGGATGCGCGATGAAATCGAATACACCGGATTCCATCATGCGTGCGGTGTACTTACCAAATTCGACCAGCGATCGCGCGGAATTGGTACCACCATAGGTGGGAATCCATTGCTCGTTGGTGTCCAGGAAGAAGTGGGCAGCACCTATCAGATACTCGAACTCGTGCTTGCCGAGAAGTTCGTCTTCATACCACGACTGTTGCTCTGGAATATATTCGCACTCCATTCCCTTAACGATCCGCAGCTCCGGATACTTCTCTTTGGCACTATCGATGGCGGCAATGTATTCCGGTAAATCAACATAGTTCATGCGCCCGCCGAGCCAACGATCGTCCGGTAGCGCAGAGTGATCGGAGATGCCAAGGGTCTTCATGCCATTAGAGATAGCCCTTTCGCAATAGTCCGCGACGTCGCCCTTGGCGTGTTTGCAGCGAAACGTGTGGGTGTGGAAGTTGTGCTGGAACTCGCTATCTTGCATGTGTTCTCGGAAACCTGTCATGGGTGCAGAGGAGCGCACATTATATAAGTTTATTGGCGCCTAAAGTCCCATTTTTGCGAGAAGGTCGGAAATATGACCAATAAGTTCGGTCACTTTTGGATGATGCTCTTCGAATTCGCTTAACGATTCCTTGAGCTCATGAATCAGATATTCATCACCTGACATGAAGCTCTCGTCTCGCAGTTTATTCTCCAGCGCCACTAGATTTCGATCTACGCTATCTCTATGTTCCTCGTTATCAAAATGCAACTTATCCAGCTCAAGTTGCAGTTCTTGTAATGTCGTTTGTAAGGTATCTTTGGACATCGCTTTTTCCTCCGATCATTAACAAAACCTTAGTCAAACATGTTCGATGCAGCAATTGATGCGTATTAATTACCCTCTACCTTTTTTCGACGACAAGCACCCAGTCGAGTGGGGCGGGCGTGGCGTGGAGCATCCAGGTACCTGTAGAGTCCGGTTGAGGGGTATCAATTGGCTGATTGCTGCCGTCTCTGGGTTTGTACCAGAAAGCGTGATATTGCTGGTCTTGTTCCAGCTGTAGTTTCTTGCTCTTTTTTCCTGTGCCCTAGGGCATATAGATAAGGTAAAGCTTGCCCGGAACGGTGGCGCAATACGGCACGCGCAAATACTATTTGTTCGGTTCCTCGGCGAATAAGCCATCTGTGCGTAGTAGATTCTGCCTCGGTTCCAGTTTCCACCACTCGATTCGGTCGAATAGGTTGCGTAAGTGGCGCAGGTTGCCGCCACCTTCAGCATTGAATCCTCGCTCGAGGATAAATCCTTTGTCAGCTGAAACCTGATCGGGTGTCGGATCATTTAGTTTGCTGAAATAACCCCAGACATCACCGTGCCCATAAATGTAACCAGCGGCACCCGACAAAATGCTTACCCATGCCTACCAGCGGATATGTGCGGCATTGCATTGCACAAAACTATTGGGATCGTCAAAACCTTCATACCAGCCTTCACCTAATACGACGGGTTTGACTGGCTCGTGGGCGCGATTCTCTGTGATCCTTTGAGGTATGCGCCACAACAGGCTGCTTCTGTGTCCTGTTTGAATCCAGTTGTGATCGAGCCAGTCTTCCCTGTGAAATTCTCCCGCGGATGACCCCTGGTAGGCTTCATCTGCTAACCCTTTTGGGTCATTTAACTCGTCAGTTCCGATTGGCATCACGGAAACTGGATGATCATAGGCATTCCAGGTCTTAACCCTGGCACCAAGTTCCCGCCAATCCTGTCGGGTCCATGGGTTCGCCATGTCGGTATAACTGTGCTGGTACTCACCGGACAGGCTATAGACGATGTTGTAGGCACTATAGCGAGCGAACAGATATCGAGTGATCAACTGTGCATCCTGGGGAGCGATGTTAGTCGGCCCTCCCTGGGGTTTGCCAAACCAGGTGGGATGGGCGGTAACCACGAGGCCCGATTGCCACAATATGTCCATCCGCGTGTCGAGGCTCTGGAAGAATTCCGGGTTCAAGCTCTCGAATAATCCGTTGTCATCGGTATTGTCGGGAAAGGGGTTACCGCCTTCATTGGATTGGCTTAGCCGTCTGAAGAACTGAACACACGCGGTCGTGAATCCTTTATCCAGTCGATCCTCGAGCCACTGGAAGAATGGACCGTCCTGGTTGTTACCAAGACCACAACGTTTGGTGCTAATCGCTCAAACCGTGTCCCCCAGCCAGAAGAAGGGTGTGCCGTCGGCGTACGTGAAATGCCGACCGCTGTCGGAAACGCCAATGAAACCTCGAAGGTTCGGATTGTCTTTAACCTGATCAGTGGTGGGCGCTACGCATTCAATCTCACCCTGTTGCTGATCCATTGCCGGATCAGAAGAATGTGATCTCCACGTCCATGTGCCGGGTTGTGTGGGAGCGAATCTTACTGTCCAGGTTCGATCACCATTCCAGTAGCCATCGAGGGTTAGCGATACTGCGCCGCATTGAAACACTACCTGTATCGGGAAGGAACTCCAGGAATATTCTTTTGACGCCTGGAACGCGAGATCATTTTTTTGCCACGCAATCACCGTGTTCTAACGTAAGACGGGCATCTTAGGTGGCAAAGGCTTTGGCTCGTCTCACGCCGGGTTTCGAAGATGCCGCCCAATAGAAGTACGAGACTGCTCTTCGCGAGCGTCCACTTTCGTTAGCGAGTGACCAGTGCACGGTTCGCGAATTGTGAATAGCAAGGTCGCCGGGATTGATTTCGACCGGGAATGCACCTTCTGAGTTCACATCGAATGGCAGGTTCAAACTGTGTTCGTATTCGTTCTTGTGGGTGCCTCGAACGTAATACAGGCAGCCATTTTCGGTGTCTGCCTTATCCAGTGCAATCCAGATTGTTGCGCCGGAACTGCCATGACCAATCGCATCAAAATGTGGTGTGATTCCCTCGGTTTCGCCGGGGATTCGATCAAAAAATGCGGCGGTTGCGGGCTCAAGTTCATCCTCGAGCAGTGCTTTGATTAATGCTACGTGCTTTCCGGAAATTAATTGATCGGTAAACCAGGAGTTGGTCCGCTCCATGCCTTTCACAATTCTTAAGTCCGTTCCTTCAAGCGCTTTGGTTGC
This sequence comes from uncultured Gammaproteobacteria bacterium, assembly GCA_913045175.1. Taxonomy (GTDB): domain Bacteria; phylum Pseudomonadota; class Gammaproteobacteria; order Pseudomonadales; family Azotimanducaceae; genus UBA7455. Next base: position 7,792 of record CAJWQG010000029.1, read on the forward strand.
TTCAAGCTCCAACCTGGCTAGTTCTTCGGCATCAAGGAATCCCGGAATTATCAGACAACCATCCCGATCAAAATCCTGTTTGAGTTGTTCGATATTAATAGCGTGTATTTCATCATGGATGGCGGGTATTGTGATGGTTTATTGCCGGAAGTGCCAGGAGAACGCGCCGCGTCTATCGTGGCTCACAATTATCCAAGGATGCAGCATGAATCAACTGGTAGAGCATAAACTGAGTTGCCCGTATTGCGGGGAGTCGATTCTCGTGCTGATCGATACCTCAGTAGAACGTCAGGAATACGTAGAAGATTGCCAGGTATGTTGCAGACCTATAGGGTTTGATGTTTCCATACCTGCTGACTCGCTGAATGGCGAGATAGATGTCATGGTAAGCCACGAGAACGAATAACTAACAAGTAACGGCAGTAAAGAGTAATGCCAACAAATAGAGGTGAGAGATGCCAATTGATTTTGATGTAGAGCCTGAGTTTCAGGAACAAATAGACTGGGTTGAGAAATTCGCGAAGGAAGAGATCGAACCGCTGGATAACTTTATGCGAGGCGGGCGAACTAAGAGTGGTGATCCAATAGATAAAGACGGTTGGCGTGCCATCAGAGCCTACACGGATGGTCTTAAGCAACAGGTCAAAGATCGAGGGTTGTGGGGTTTCCACCTTGGTAAAGATCTCGGTGGCCCAGGTCTTGGCCAGGTGAAGCTGTGTCTGCTCAATGAAAAACTGGGTCGAACGCGCAGTGGCCCTGGCATATTTGGTTGCCAGGCTCCTGATACCGGCAATATGGAATTGATCGCCCACAACGGTACGGAAGAGCAAAAGAAAAAATACATGGAGCCTCTGTTATCGGGTGAAAAGCATTCGGCCTATTCGATGACCGAGCCGCACGCCGGCGAACCCGGTGAGTTCAAGTGTAATGCGGTCCGTGATGGTGACGAGTGGGTGTTAAATGGTGAAAAGTGGTTTACCTCAAATGGTGCTAATGCCGACTTTCTGATTGTCATGGCGGTCACTGCACCCGACAAGCCAACGCTCGAGAAAGCATCCATGTTTATCGTTGATCGTGATCTGCCCGGTGTGGAAATCGTTCGTAACGTGCACACCATGGGTACCTCTCTGCGAGAGAACTACAATGTCACGAGCGGAGGCGGACATGCCTATATCCGTTACAACAATGTGCGGGTGCCGGCAGAAAATCTACTGGGTGAAGAAGGCCAGGGTTTTGTTGGCTCGCAGACGCGCTTAAGTGGCGGCCGGGTGCACCACGCCATGCGTGCAGTAGGGGTTTGTACCAAGGCGCTGGACATGATGTGTGAACGTGCCTTGAGTCGAAAGGCACGAGGTCAGCTATTGTCAGAACTACAGATGGTGCAGCAGGATATTGCTGACTCCTACATTCAGCTGAAGCAGTTTCGCCTGCATGTGTTGTATACAGCCTGGCTGATCGACAAGACCGGGGCGTATACACGTGAAATTCGTAAGGAAATTGCCTCCATCAAGATTTCCGCAGCGAAGGTTAATCACGACATTATCTATCGTGCGATTCACCTGCATGGTGCATTGGGAATGTCGAATGAGACGCCTCTGGCAGACATGTGGATGTCTGCTCCGCAGATGGGCATCATGGATGGAACCACAGAGGTTCATAAAGCGAACCTGGCGAAGCTGCTGCTACGTGATTACGACGCTTGCGAGGATCTGTTTCCGACGTATCACCTGCCCAAGCTGCTAGAGGAAGCGCAGGATAAGTTCGACAGGGTCATCAACGACTACCTGGCAGCGTAAACAATCTATGAATCGATTATTCCTGCTGGTTAGCTTATCCATACTGTGTTGTGACGGGTATGGAGAGTATCGGGTCGAAGATTACGTAAAAGGCATTGAAGTCCCCTGGGGTATGACATGGCTGCCGGGGGGCGACATGCTGGTGACTAACCGCGATGGCGAGTTGTATCGCGTAAGTGACCGTAAGATAGTCGGCACGATTAACGGTGTACCCGAGGTCGACGCCAACGGCCAGGGCGGGTTACTCGATATAGAGTTGCATCCCGACTACGCAGATAACGGCTGGCTATACCTTTCCTATTCCAGCAGTGCGGGTGAAGGAAGCGGCAGCAATACGGCGGTAGTGCGGGCGAAGTTGCAGGGTGACTCGCTCATCGACCTCCAAACCGTGTACAAGGCTGCACCCAATACCAAAAAGGGTCAGCACTATGGCAGTCGTCTCGAGTTCGATAATGAAGGCTACCTGTATTTTTCTATCGGTGATCGAGGTAACAGGGACGAAAATCCTCAGGATCTGACCAGAGATGGCGGCAAGATCTATCGTGTTCACGATGATGGTCGCATTCCCAAAGACAATCCCTTTGTCGATAAGCCCAGGCCCGCTATCTATTCCTGGGGGCATCGCAACCCTCAGGGTATGGCGAAACATCCTGTTACGGGAGATATCTGGATCCATGAACATGGACCCAGGGGTGGTGACGAGGTCAATATTCTAAAGAAGGGTGCTAACTACGGTTGGCCCATACTGAGCTACGGTATTAACTACTGGGGAACCAGTTTTGCTGAAGGTGCAGAGCGGGAAGGGTACGAATCACCGGTCTGGTATTGGGATCCTTCGATTGCACCATCGGGCATAGCTTTCGTTACCAGTGATCGTTATCCCCAGTGGAAGGGGCGGTTGCTGGTTGGTTCGCTGAAGTTTGACTATCTTGTGCTTTGCAAGGTCGAGGGAAATACCATCACCGCCGCCGACGTGATATTTGAGGAGATCGGGCGGGTGCGTAATGTGCGCCAGGCGCCGGATGGGTACCTTTATATCGCAACGGAAGACGATGCGATTAAGCGAATTGTGGATTAGCTCGACCCGGCCCAGCGCACGCCCTGGCTCATTAGTTTTTGCATACCGGTACGGGTGAACGTATCTGGTCCGTGGCCCAGGGTCGTGTAGAACACCCGACCTTCCCCATAGGATTTCGACCAGGCCATTGGATGTGACCAATTGTCGTACTGAGCAGTGGCGTGGATTTCGACTTCCGGAAACCAGGCAGTCATGTAAATTTCGTCATCCACTTCGAAGTCAGTAACTCCGTCAGTAATCGAATGATCGTTCTCGGCTATGTTTACCGTAAATGTTGAAAACGGCGGATGCCAGTTGGCGTGCCCGCCCAGCAGAGCCATGGGTCGCTCGCCGATTCGCCAGCAGGTGCCATGCACCCCGATTAGACCACCGCCACCGGCGACGTAGTTGTAGATACCTTCTTCCTGTTCTGAAGTCAGGTCCGGCTCCCAGTGAGCGTTGCCATCATCATCGCGAACGCGTTTGTAGAAGCCCGTACCGAAGACGCAGGCGTCAAATGCCTTCACTCCGGAGACAAGCGCGTCCTTGTCGTCATTCAGTTCGACGTCAAAATCATCTTCACCGTTAAGGAATTCAGCCATGACGGAGGCGCACTTATCGAAATTGTGATTGGGGCCGGACAGAATCAGAACTTTCATGGTGGCTGCTCCTAAACTGATATGATTTTACACTACGAGACAGCGGCGGGGCGGTCAAGCCGATAAAGTTGATAACGAAACAACTGTTGTTACTAGTGGCGTTGTTACTTGTGGCGTTGTTACTGGTTTCCACAATTTGGATGAATGGAGGTGAATGGTGAACTTTATCGACAACAGCGACCTCAGATGGAAACACTTCGTTGGTAGCGAAAAGTTCGACTATCCGATCGACTACTGGGCTGCACTGCTGTACGCCCGCGATGATGGTCATGTAGACCTTCTTAATCGCTGGGCACCGAACAGTTATTGTCACTTTCATCGTCACACCTCCTATACAAATTCCACGGTGTTATCCGGAGAGCTTCACGTTGTTGATGTTGACCTTGCGACTGGAGAGGAGACTAATCCGCGCGTACGTATGCCGGGAGGCTATGTATGTCGAGAGCCTGGCGATGTTCACATGGAACGTGGCGGGCCTGGCGGTGCCGTGGTTTTGTTCAACATTTTTGCGCCAGATGGTCTTTTGGCCGAAACACTTGCGAGAGACGGCACTGTCATTGGGCTATCCAGCTTAGACGACATCCTTAAAGGTAAGTCATCGAGGTCTGCCACCGGTTTAGGTGAGGTAATCGAGTCAGCGTACGTCGGAACTTAATCGCAATCTGGAGACTCGATCATGACCACCCTTGCCGAAATGGCGGTAGAGCCAATTCCCGTCCTGCCGGACGAAATCAACGATATTCGACTTAAGACCGCTAAGGTCGTCACCGAACGTATCATCCCCAACGAAGCGCTTCTGGATACTCAGGGGGATGAACGTAATGCGCTGGTAGAGGAAATAAGGAGTCATGTGAAAGAGCAGGGTCTCTGGGCGCCGCACCTGCCGACGGAGTACGGTGGTATGGGTATCGGCTTTCTCCATCACGCCTATATGAACGAGATCCTGGCCTGGAGTGCGCACTCGAATCCAATGTTCGGCGTCACGGCACCGACTTCCGGCAACCAGGAGGTGTTGGTCAAGTACGGCACCCCTGAGCAGAAGAAGAAGTTCCTTGAGCCGACGATCACCGGTGAACAGACGTCCTGTTATTCCATGACCGAGCCGGACTATCCCGGGTCCGATCCCCGTTCGCTGCAAACCAGAGCTGTCCAGGATGGTGATGAGTGGGTCATCAATGGTCGAAAGTGGTTTACCTCCAATGGTCTCCATGCGTCCTGGGCGTTGGTGATGTGTCGGACTGAAGACACTGATGGCGACGGTGGTGATAACGATAAGATGACGCAAATTATCGTTCCTACTGACACACTGGGATTCAATATCATTCGTACTATTCCCGTCTGGGGAGCCACGGGCGCTGCCCACTGCGAAATTGTGTATGACAATGTTCGCGTACCACTGGAAAATCAGTTAGGTACTCGGGGTTCAGGTCACGCTGCAGCTCAGGATCGACTCGGTGCGGGTCGCGTGTTCCATTGTATGAACTGCGTTGGCCAGATGTGGAGAGCCTTTGACTTGATGGTGAAGCGGGCATTGGATCGTAATGTCCACGGCGGCCTTTTAGCTGATAAACAATTCACTCAGGGTGCAATTGCTGATTCTTTTATGGACATCCAGTCCGCAAGGTTGATGACATTGCACTGCGCGGAAATTATTGAATCCGGTGCAGATCCCCGAACCCAGATCTCTGCCATCAAGGTGTTTGTGCCTCACGCAATGCATCGGGTTGTTGACCGCGCCATACAGGTGCACGGTGCCAAGGGGGTGTCGGGGGATACACCACTATGGCGGTACTATCAGAAGGCGCGCACGATGCGGCTGGAGGATGGGCCTGACGAGGTGCACAGAATTCTGGTGGCGAAGAACATCCTTAAACACTATAAAGGTGGAGACGCCTGGGACTTTGGCATTTTGTGATGGACATACCTGGTATAGACAGCGATAAGGTATCGACCTGGTTCGCGAATAACCTGCCTGATATCGAGCTACCCATTGAGTTTTCGGCCCTTACCGGTGGACGTTCCAATCTGTCCTGCAAGTGTGTGGACCAACGTGGTGCGGCCTACGTGTTGCGTCGGCCGCCGTTAGGACACGCGCTCGAGAGTGCCCATGACATGGTTCGCGAACATCGAATTGTTTCTGCCGTGGGAAAAGGGACGGTCCCGGTTCCTAAAACCTATGGTGTCTGCGAGGACGTCTCGATCACGGGTGCTCCCTTTTATGTAATGGACTATGTCGATGGCGTGGTGCTTATAGAGCCTGATGAATCCGAAAAGCTATCCCTGGAAGAGCGTGTCAATGTCAGCCAGCATCTGGTCGAAGTGCTTGCAGCGTTGCACGCAACTGACATAGATGCCATTGGATTGGGTGATCTGGCACGTAAAGAGGCTTATATCGCGCGCCAGTTGAAGCGCTGGACGCGTCAATGGGAGGCGACGAAGACTCACGAGATTCCAGAGATGGATGAAGCGATCAGACTGCTGCACGAACGCATGCCGGAGCAGATAGGTGCTTCGGTTGTCCATGGAGACTATCGACTTGGAAACATGATCGTTGCCGACAGCAGGATTCAGGCAGTACTTGACTGGGAACTGTGTACATTGGGAGATCCTCTGGCAGATCTGGGTTATCTGCTGAACACCTGGGTCGAGCCAGGCGAGCCCTTAAGCGATATTCACATTCTTGGGGTCGGCGGATTCTGGACGCGAGATCAGGTGTGCGATGCCTATGCACAGGTGACCGGTAAGGATCTTTCTCACATTAACTATTACCGGGGCTTTTCCAGCTGGCGCATGGCCGCCATCGATCAGGGCGTCTACAAACGATACGCAGAAGAGGCGACGGGCGATGTGGAAGAGATGGACCTGGAAGAAAAGAAAGAAACCGTCCTGCGCAGAGCGACAACCGCAATGGAGCAGTTAACGGGCGGGCGTTGAAGGACATATCTGGCTGCACTTCTCTAACGGGCCGCGCTTAGATACCTTCTGTGATATCAAGCAAAATTGCAGATCGATCATGACTCTGTTGTTCATCTACCTGGCTATCGCGATCGGCGTTTCGTTCTTATGCTCGATCCTGGAAGCCGTACTGCTATCGACGACTCCAAGTTATGTCGAAAACCTGAATTCTGAGAAACCGCGCTCAGGTGCCATCGTGACCCGGGTCAGGGAGCGACTGGACGAATCGATTTCCAGCATTCTGATCCTTAATACCTTTGCTCATACCATGGGGGCGGTGGGTGTAGGGTCCCAGGCTGTCCAGATGTACGGTGTGAAATGTGAAGCGCTGATTGCGGTTCTGCTAACCCTCGTGATCCTTTATTTCTCGGAGATTATTCCCAAAACCCTGGGCGCGACCTATTGCCGCAGACTTGCAGTACCCTCGGACTTCGTAATCTTGTGGCTGGCCAAACTGGCATACCCCCTGGTCTGGATTGCGACCCGCCTCACAAAGTTGTTGGGCAGTGGTCGCGGTGATGAGGTCACGCGCGAGGAAATCATCGCCATGGCGTCCCTGGGTAAGAAAGGTGGCGCCCTGGTTGCACGTGAAAACGAATGCCTGTCTAACATGCTCAGCCTGCGTGAAGTTCCCACCGAAGAAGTGCTGACACCACGCACGGTGGTGCATATGCTCGATCAGATGCAAACCGTCAGCGAAGCGCTCGACGATCCCAAAACTGTGCAGTTTGCCCGGATTCCGATTTATGGCGAAGGTATCGACGATATTACCGGCAAGGTTTTGCGCAACGATTTGTTCGTCGCTGAACGGGCAGGACACGGCAAGGAGCCGATTAAGGATTACCTCAAGGAGATTCTGAGAGTATCGGAAAAATTACCGGTGCACCTGCTGCTCGATCAATTTATCAAGAACCGTGTTCACTTGTGACTGGTAGAGGACGAATTTGGTCAGACTGCCGGTATCGTCACGCTCGAAGACGCCATCGAAACTTTGCTCGGGCGAGAAATTGTCGACGAGAGCGACGCCGTGGAAGATATGCAGGAATTAGCGCGCAACAAGTATCGCGAACGGCTGCGCGATGACAAGGTTAAGAGTCAGACGGATGCACCTGACTAGACGCACCGGGTAGTAATTAAGTCAGATCCAGATAGACCGCGTATAGATGAACGTCCTCGAATCGAATGCCTGTAAAGTCGACCCGGATACGAATTCGCCCACTTACACCTTCAATGCTTGTTTTGTCAGCCCACTTAACAACCTGCTTGAAGCCGCTCTCGCTTGGCGGTTGGCAGTCAGCATGGGTGTAGCCTTCTACGGGAGCAAATCGCTCATCGAGAATTTCAACACTGACGCCGCAATATTCATTGGGTTGATTGATGTTCAAAGACAACAGCGCAGACTGGTCTTCCAGGTCAATGGGTGCAGATACGATGTGAGGACCTTCTTCTTCACTATCGGTCAACGGGCCATGGGAGTAAGCCTGAAAGTAACCCAACCGATCACGACGCCAAACAGCGGTGCGAATACCGTCGCTCTTCTGCTCCGGCCAGGGCGCATACCAAAAAAGCGTCTCATCACCGATATTTTCAAAGTCCTGTCCCTGCATTAAATTCTGGAAACTTGGATATTTCGGGGCTGTCAGGCAGTGGTTTACAACTGTCCTCGGCTGCAGACACGATCGGAAAGTTAGGAATTGGTTCGCGATAGTGCAATGCGTCGTGAGTGACCGCTAAACTTAGGTCCATGGTTACCAGGCGACGATCATTAGAGGGGTGACTATTCCACATACCATAGAAACCGATGATGACGTTGCCGCGGTTCCACAATCCCGCACCGAGATGAATTTGTTCCGATCCATTCTTGGAAAACTCCTTAAGGCGTGGCGCACCATTGGTTCGTTGCATGCCAAGGCAGGAGGTTACACTCCAATTTTCAAAGTCGTACGAGATATGAGAGGCAAATTGCCGGGCTGCATCTTTTATGTGCCTTCCTCCCTGTCCTGACAGGAAATAAGCATCGTCGATTTTCGTGCCACCGGCCATTTCCAACCAGGGACCAACGGGATTTTTCGGGGACTCCTTCCAGGTCAGGCCATCCGCACTGAACGCAACTGCAAGAGACTACGATAACGCCTGTCCGCAAATGCCATTTTAAAACGGCGAGTGGCATCAGGATCATCAGGTTCATGAAAGACTACACAGGCCGCAATGTGACCGATGCCATCCCCCATATCCACCAGATTATTGTTTTTGCTGCCGTTGTACTCGACCAGCCCAAGATTGGGTTTTTCCCAATGGTAACCATCCTTACTTTTGGCGAGGCAAACTCGCTGAAACCAGGGGAGATCCTCGTCCTCGTATTCAACGGGTCCCTGAGCTAGATACCACATCCACGACTCATCGCCAATGCGTTTGACGGTTCCGTAATACGCAACCTGCACGCTATCGTAACTATCCGCTTCACCTGGCGCTAAAACGATTTTAGACGTGCCGCCCTGAAATCCACTTAAGTTGAGTTGGACCCCACGTTGAAATGGGATGGCGAAGTCGTCGAAAGGGAATAACACGATATTGTCTAAACTGGCTTTTGCCGTGTTGTTGATGATCTTCATTCGTTATCTCTGATTTGTGGAACTATGGTGCCGTAGCAGTGATAGCAATAAGTGAAAAGCGACGCAAGGTTTACATATCTTTTGCGTAAAGAAATTGCGGTTGGTTGCGGAATGTGGATCATGCGAACTTTTGAGGATTCACTATGGACCGGCATCTGTTACTCGACGAACGAATCATCGAGGATGTTAAAAACGCTGAACTGACAGTCGGCACAGTGAAGAAGCACGACGCCAACCCACTGTTCGGCGAAGACAAGCCTTGGGAGCGTCGCTTCGACAATCTGTATGCCAACATTATCTATGACGAGGAAGACCAGCTGTATAAATGCTGGTACAGCCCGTTCATCGTGTCCCAGACGACGGTCGGCATGACCAGGCAGCAACGCGAGGACGAATCCTACGGCAAGCATCCTCAGGAAATGGGTATCTGCTATGCCACATCGAAAGACGGTATTGAATGGGACAAGCCCGAACTCGGTCTCGTGGAATACGATGGCAGCAAGGCGAACAACATCGTCTTGCGCGGGGGTGGCGTCCATAAAGATTGGGGTGGACCTCATGGTGCGGGTATTTTCAAAGACCTGCGCGATCCAGACCCGGCGCGTCGCTACAAAGCCATCCTGAAAGACAAGATACTCTCGGTAGCATTTTCAGCGGACGGTATTCACTGGAGTCCGCCAATCGCGTGTCCCGATGCGAACAGTGCGGGAGATACACACAACAATGCGTTCTGGTCACCAACACTAGGCAAGTTCGTCGGTATCACGCGGCAGTGGCGAAAGGTCGGCGATGAACACATTCGTCTGGTTGCCCGGACCGAAAGCGAAGATTTCATTACCTGGGAGAAGACCGAAAACGTAATGGAAGGGCATGACCCTAATCAACAACTCTATGCCATGCCGGTTTTCTATCACGGTGGCATCTATCTGGGGTTGGTTGCTGTCCATGATCTGAAGCAGGACCGGGTGTGGACAGAGTTGACCTGGAGCCCGGATACAAAGACCTGGCATCGGGTGCTGCCGGGCACGCCGTTGATCGGCAATGACGGTGACTACGGTCACTACGATTGGGGCTGCGTTTACGCTGCCGCCAACCCCGTATTCCGCGATGACGAGATTCGCCTTTACTATGGTGCCAGCGACGGTTTGCATTTTAGCTGGCGACTGGGTTTTCTGGCTATGGCCACGCTTCGACCTGACGGTTTCGCCGGTTATAGAGCGTCGAGTGCCGAGGAGCCTGCCAGCCTGACAACTTCACCGCTGTTAGATGATGCGAGATCGCTTAGGGTATCAGCAGATATTGAGTCTGGTGGTGGCGTGATTGTGCGCGCGCTGGATGGGAGCGGGCAGGTGATCGCCGAGAGCAAGGCGATCACTGCATCCGTTACGGATGCTGAAGTGCAATGGAAGGATACGAGTGCTCTGAACGAAATCGAGGCGGCGCGTTTACAGTTCGTTTTTAATGACGCGACAGTCTATTCGCTGGTGCTTACCTGAGAATTCAGGGTGAGTACCCGGCGGACGAGATCATCGAGGCGAACAGCATTTGCCACAGTGTGCCATTGCTTACTCGAGACAAGGACATTGCTGCTTCCGAGCTTGCTGCTAACGCTCTATTCGGCCTCATCCTGGAAAATCTCTTCTATTGGCATTCCAAACAACCTGGACGCTTTGAAGGCCAGCGGCAAGCTGGGATCGAACTTGCCTTTCTCAATGGAATTGACTGTCTGCCTCGAAACCTCCAGCTCATCGGCTAATTGAGCCTGTGTCCAGTCCCGTTCTGCACGAAGTGCTTTCAAACGGTTCTTCATTGATACTTCCTGTGACCATTGAGCAATCCGACCATGAATGTCCCACACATCAACATGATGAGATGTGAAATCTCGGGCTCAAAGGGAATCAATCTTATGTCCTCGAGGAGTTCGTAGGCACTACCGAGCACAAGTCCGACACCCAGGGTAATAGCTGCTGCTTCCATAAAGATTTTTTGCTGCATTTCATCTGTGCCCAATACATGCTGTTTGCATGCCCAGATCATGCCAAAGCCAACCGCAATATTAACGATGACCGCAAGGATCGTCGGTATCGTGGCAAAGTCCCAGACCAGGCGCGGACCAAATGTTGTGACTACGGCAGTTACCACCCAGGCAACGGTCCAACCGCCAACACGAAGGGTTTTTCCTGGTCCTTGATTCAAAATCAGAATCTGCATTTGATTTGATCATCTGTCGTATTCCTTTGTGATTAAGTAAAGTAAAGTTGACATATATGTAATCATTGTTTTACTTAATATAAAGTATTATTGACATTTTATTGGGTAAACACGGATACGACCTGAGGACCTAGCTAGTGCTACTTGCCGGGGGGATAGAATGCCCTGATGGTCACTTTCGTCTATTATTAGTGGTCGAATAACTTTCGGTACAGAGATATGCCTGTCCCCGATTCCTGGCTCGATCAGGTTAAAGAAGACATTATCGACCCGGATCTGCCAATTGTGGATCCGCACCACCATCTTTGGACGCGCGATACCCACGTATACGAAGTAGAACAGCTGCTTGCCGATACGGGCTCCGGTCACAACGTTACCAAGACGGTTTATATGGAATGTGGTTCTCGATACCGGGATCAAGGGCCTGACCATATGAAACCTGTGGCAGAAACAGAGTTCGTCGTAAAACAGGCGGATAAAGCACAGGAACTGGGTGGATCAAGGATCGCGGGAATTATCTCTCATGCTGACCTGCGCATGGGTGAGGACGTAGTTGAGGTTTTGGAAGCTCATGAAGCGGCTGGTAACGGGCTCTTTCGCGGTATTCGTCATGCCGGTGCCTGGATGGAGGAACCGTTTCCCTTTGGCAAGTCCGCTCGAGATGGCGCGGAAGACCTTTATGACCAGTCGGACTTTAGAACTGGCGTGAAAGTGCTTGGCCGTCTGGAACTGACCTACGACACTTATCACTATCACAATCGAAATAAGGACTATGCTAGGTTAGCGCAAGCGGTTCCGGACACACAGTTTGTGTTCAATCATTTTGGTACGCCTGTAGGCGTTGGCCACTATGCAGATAAACGACAGGAAATCTTTGATGCCTGGGTAGATGACATCGCAAAGATTGCGAAATGTGACAATGTGGTGGCCAAGATCGGCGGCCTGGCCATGCCGGTGAATGGCTTTGGGTGGGATCTTTGCGATAAGCCCGCCACTTCTGACGAATTTGTAGAGGCGCAGCGCCCGTATTTCATGCATGCTATTGAATGTTTCGGCGTAGAGCGATGCATGATGGAAAGCAATTTCCCGGTTGATCGAAACTCGCTCTCGTATCATGTCCTTTTCAATGGCCTGAAGAAGATCGTGGCGGATTTCTCAGAGGATGAGAAAAATCAGTTGTTTCATGGCACGGCGGAGAGGGTTTATAACGTTTAGTTGCTGCTGGATTAAAACGGTAGTCGCTGACTAAAGAAATCCAGCACTTCATCGAGCGCCGGCTGAGCACGGAATGCGCCATCACCGTGGCCGGAGCCCTTATAGATTGACAGTCGAACGTCTGCGCCGGCTCGCTTGAGTTGGTCGAAAAGCATCGTCGATTGCGCTAATGGGATCAGAGGGTCTTCGGTTCCATGGACTATAAGCATGGGCGCTGAATCGGCTGATGCATAAGAGACAGGACTAGCCAGCTCTGCGAGCCCAATATATTCGCTGATGTGGCCACCTACCAATCTGCCTTCCGGTGAATCGGGACTGGCGTGGTCCATCTTGCTACCCTGATCGGGCATTGCGACCAGATCCGTGGGACCAAACCAGTCACAGGCAGCCTGCACCTGACTTGAATAACTGAGATAGCCATTGCTGCCTTCAAGGTCGGCATGTCCGTGGGTCAGGGCCATCATCGCTGCAAGATGACCGCCTGCTGACTCTCCCCAAACGCCAATCCGGTCTGTATCGAACCCCAGTACATCGGCGTGTGCTCGTAGAAACCGTATGGCGCATTTGCAATCCTGGATCTGCGCAGGAAACACTGCAACGTCGGTTAGGCGATAACTGATACTGGCGATGGCATAGCCAGCATCGTGAAGCGTCCGTGTCGGGGGCTTTTTCCTGGAGCCTGCTAGCCAGGCTCCACCATGAATCCAGACGACGAGTGGCGCAGTTTTATCCCGGCCAGGATAATAGTCCAGGTGTAGGGGCTCTACCGGGCCCTGGTTGTATCTGATATCTGCTTGCATATAACCGGCTTGCCTTGAGTTAGTCGCTACGGAGGTCTTCCTTTAGCAGATCACCTTCGTGATCCCAGGCTGGTCCTGCGATGGCGCCGGTTTCCAGCTCTTTATGAGTGCTCCACAACAATTCCGGAATATTGAGCTGCTCGGGACACCTGGGCAGGCAGTCGCCGCATTTTGTGCATTGGTCTCCTTTCACACCCAGGATCCATGCACCGCCACTGCCGACTTTTTTATATCGTCCCTGTGCGTACTCCGTCATGGAAAATGCCTTGTTCATCTGGCGCCAGTTAAGCAGGGCTGGAATGTTGATGTTCTCGGGACATGGCAGGCATTGGTTGCACACGGTGCAGAAGTCATTACCCAGACTGCTGCGATAGCTACTCTCGACCTGATCGAGCACGCTGTTAAACACCTCTCTGTCCTTACCCGTGCCGTCGTAGTCCTGAGCCAGGAGGTTATTGTCTATCTGCTCAGGGTTAGCAGCACCAAATGACAAGGTATGTACTTCTGGCTGGTTCAACAGCCACATGTGATTGAAGGTCATGGGGAGCAGGGGGTCGCACGCTTTCGACAGGGATTCGGTAGGCTTTTGTAATTTTCCTCCCTGATTATTCGGGCTGATGATAAACACGCCCATATCAAGCTCGGCCGCACGTTCGACTACCTGCTGCAGCCCCTGGTAGAAATAATAGTAGTGCAGGTTGATTGACTCGAACTCATTGGTGTCAACAAGATCCATCACGCCGGTTGGATAGCCGTGGGTGGAGAAGCCAAAGTGACGTACGACACCTTCCGACATCATTTTTCTAACGAAGCCGAGACAACCCCGGTCGCTCATTGCCGGAGCGATTGTCTTGTAGTTACCGGGGCCGTGGAAATCAAGATTATCGATATAGTCGAGGCCCAGAGTGGACATTGAGAGGTCGAAGTTCTTTTTGAATTCATCAAGGCCCGATGACGGACCAATTTTGGTGGTGATGTACAGGTCTTCTCTGGGAACCTTCTTTAGAATATTCTTTAGTGCTTTACCCAGGCGCTCTTCAGAATTACCGTAGCCTCGCGCTGTCTCCAGATGATTGACGCCAAGTTCGACGGCGCGCTCGATGGTTTTGATGGCATTTCGCTCCGGAGACTTTCCGGTAAATTGCATGCAGCCAAGAGAGAACTGTGACAGCATCATTTCGGTACGACCAAAGCGACGATATTTCATCTGAAGATCATCCTTGGTTGGGCCTTTTATTAGGCCAGAATCACCTGATTCCTTCAACTCTGTAACATTTCTTGATGGGCGAAGACCCACTCCACCTGTACCTGTGTATCTGGTACCGGTACCCCTCGCGCTTTAGATACCTGTTGGAATGCGGATTCTGGCACCTCGCCGTGGTGTACTAAAAGGGAAGCGTTAAAAAGACCAGTACGTCCGCGACCCGCCCAGCAATGCACCAGGGCATTTCCACCTGCGACGATGTGATCGTAGGTGTGATTGACGGCCTCAAGGTAGGTATCGCTTGTAATAGGCGCCGATCGATCTCTAATAGGCAGATTCAGAAACTCGATATTCCGCAACCGACAAATGTATTCCTCTTCGTTAAGCCCAAGGACGCTAACATCGAATTCATCCAGCAGCGACACGATAAGGGTGATACCAGTTTCCGCGAGATGAGTGACCGCGCCATGCAGATAGACGCCCCCGAGGGGATGCTGCATGGCAAACAGTTTGCCCTCACCTAATTGACTGATAAAGATGGGTTTCGGGATCATTACTTCACGTTACTGAATCGCTGCACAATCCGCAAAGCTTGACCCCTAAAAGTGCCGGTCAGAACGTTGAGATCCCTGTCGTTTCCATGAACCAGTAAAGCAGGTAGCGCAGGCGGCTAGGATCTCCATAGGCCGAGTAGTCGACGCTGTAGGTTCGGCCTTCTTCGTTATTCCACAGCCTTTCGAATAACTGATGGGCCTCGCCTAACGCTGGTTGAGCGTTGTCACCAATGATCAGCACGTCTGTTTACAGATTAAAGTCATCCAGATTTCTCCGGGTATAGTTGGCAGATTCGAGGAGCAATGTAGATCTGCCCGAGGGGCTGCGCCTTAAGAGCATTTTGCTGTGACATTGTTCTCCATGAGTATCGGCCCATCGAACGTCACTACCATAGCGATGCAGGTCATAGCCAACAGGGCGGTTGGGCATGCCACTCTTGCGTATACCGAACGCGTCTTTGTTGGTGTCCAGAATAATACGAATGGAGACACCTCTTTCTTTTGCGACCTTGAGGTGCCTGATTATTTCTCTATCAGAGACGTAAAACAGAATCATGGAAAGTTCGTCGTCAGGCGTGGCTTCGCGAAGTGTGTTGATAACGGCGTGTTTTATCTCTTTTTCTGTGAGCACCTGAAGACGCAGGTCGTTCTCGACCGCCCGAGGTTCAAGGTCAGTCGCCGGAATATGTCGTCGGCACATTTCGAGTACCGCTCGTTCTTTAATGTAAAGGTCGTTGATAGCAGGGCCTTTGAATTTGACGGCGATATTTCGGTGGGCACTGCTGCCATTGTGTGGATTGCCGGTTAGCACCATCGCAACCCAGTCGCCGTCGCCATCATCGGCTATAACGGTCTTCCGGTGGTTGGCCTTGAGATTGAAAAGGCGAAGATAGCTTCGCAGCGTGATGTTTTCGTCGCTGAATGGGGCAGGCCACCGGCCGTCCGGTCGATTACCAAAAGGACGGGCCAGCAGTCGCCAGAAAAAACTATAAAGGGGATTGCTGTCTCTAAGCTGATCCAGGTCCGTAGTGATGATCTCAATGCCGGCGTCAGTTAGCTGGTTTAAGTACGGATTACGGGCCCCGCCATAGATAGTATTAATTGGGTCAGTGATTAATAGAACGGTAAGGTCAGGGTATTGTTTCTTCTGCGTTATAAGTCGCTCTGTGAGTTCAGCGCAGAGGTCGCGGGTCGTTTCCTTTACAACGCCCTGAAAGCCATTAAACAGAAAAAAAATCCAGGATCAGAAGATTTCTGGCGCCCGCGATGACGGTGAACAATTCATTGAAGATTTGCTGGTCAACCTGCCGCTCACCTGCTTCATTGATATAGGTGATATCGCGTAATAACTGAACTTCTGCCGGATGAAACTCACCCGCGTAACAGATTCCAATGGGTAGTCGGTTGTATGCGGCATATCCCATCGACAACCAGGCGGTGTCGATGAGAATTTTTTGTGCTCGTCTTAGCAGGCCCACCTTGGACAATCCTGGCGCTCAGACGAAATGCCCATATGAGACTTAGTCAGGCAGCCCTAGTACACGCTTGGCGATGATGTTGTACTGCACCTCGGTGGTGCCGCCTTCGATGGAGTTTGCTTTTGTTCGCAGCCAGTCGCGCGTTACGCTGATGTCTTCAGGAACAAAACCGTCGCCTTCCCAACCTAGTACGTCAGTACCACCCATTCTCAGCAGCAATTCGTACTTATTCTTGTTCTGCTCTGTACCGTAAAGCTTAAACATTGATGAGGCGAATGTTGGTGCTGTAGTGGAACGAGACTCTTCCGTATTACGGTGCACCGTCAGAGCGAAACTCTTGTCGTTCATCAGGTGGTTTGTGATGTCGTCCCGAAGGTCCAGGTGAGAAAGCTTGCCATCCGCTGTACCTAGTCTATCGACTGCCATATCTGCAAGGGTTTTCGTTGGTCCCTTTGCGCCTTTAGCGGCAACGCCACCCATGCCACCGCCGATAGAGGTTCGTTCATACTGTAGAAGCCGCTTGGCGACCGTCCAGCCCTTGTTGACTTCGCCAATGATATTTTTACGCAGCGCTTTGGCGTCATCGAAGAATGTTTCACAGAATGGAGACATACCGCTGATGAGCTTGATGGGCTTTACAGAAACCCCGGGTTGATTCATGTCGAACAGAATAAAGGAAATGCCGTCATGTTTAGGCACGTCAAAATCAGTTCGTACCAGACAGTAGATCCAGTCGGCATGGTCGGCACCGGATGTCCATATTTTCGAACCGTTGATGGTGTATTCGTCACCATCCAATACAGCCCGGGTTTGCAGGCTGGCAAGGTCAGAGCCGGAATTGGGTTCGCTGTAACCCTGGCACCACCAGATTTCACCCTTACAGATCTTGGTGAGATGCTCTTTCTTTTGTTCTTCAGTACCATATTCAAGCAGGGCAGGGCCAATCATCGTGACACCCATACCTCCAAGAAGTGGTGTTCTGGCCTTTATCCTATCCGTTTCCTCTCTTAGAAACTGTAGCTCGTCTACTCCCAGGCCGCCGCCGCCATATTCTTTGGGCCAGTGGGGGACGGTCCACCCTTTTTCCGCCATGCGATCAAGCCAGACCTTGGAATCGGGATTCTTAAAGGTTGCCCTGCGGCCCGGGTGTGGCATTTCATCTGCCGGCATGGGCGTGCGCATGGACTCGGGGCAGTTTTCCTCCAGCCAGGCGCGGGTTTCTTCTCGAAATGATTCCAGTGACACGACTAATCTCCTACAGGTCGAATATTTGTAGCGAAACATACACTAGTTTTGCACAAAGTTCACAGTCGAATCTCGACCAGCAGCTTGGCATCGCGATACAATAGGCGCCTTTTTTAGGCAGCCATTCCCCGGCGAGTTACAAGGAACAAGGTTTGAAGGACGTACATCTATCCGTCATCATCGCGACGTTCGCCCTGATGCTGCTGTGGATTTCTCTCTCAGGTTACTTCAATGCCCTGCAATTGGGTTTGGGTTTCGTATCCAGCGTGGCGGTAATCTGGCTGACCATCCGTCTGAAGCTGTTAACTTTTGACGGGGTGCGCCTGGCGCTTTTGCCAAGATATCCGCTCTATTTACTCTGGCTTATCCGGCAAATCATCTGGTCCAATCTGCTGGTTGCCAGGATTGTTCTGTCGCCGCGCATGCCACTTCATCGCCAGATTGTACTTACCAAACCAAAGCAGCACAGCGATATGGCGACAACGATCTATGCTAATTCCATCACCCTTACACCGGGTACTGTCACCGTCGACAGTAGTGAAGATGGCCTTTTGGTCCACTCCCTGGCAAAAGTATTTGCCGATGGTGTGCTTGCAAACGAGATGAATAATCGCATCGCCGGTCTGGAAACTAATATTCCAAAGGATGAGCAAGCATGATGTTTGCTGTGGCAACTGTGGCGATTCTTATCGTCATGGCAATGATGTTGGTGCGGGCATTTATTGGGCCGACCTTCACTGACCGTATTCTTGCGGTTAATAGCGTCGGCACAGCGACTGTCTTGTTCGTTGCGCTGCTGGGTTTTCTTACAAATCGACCTGAGTTCCTTGATATCTCTTTGTTGTATGCGCTGATCAATTTTGTCGGCACATTGGCGATCTTGAAGTTTTTCAATTTCGGCAATCTTGGTGCCAGCGGGGACGAGCAGTGATTGTTGATGCATTGAGCTGGATTCTGCTTATCAGTGGGAGTGCCTTCTGCATTATCTCAGCCATCGGTGTGCTTCGGTTGCCTGACTATTTCAGTAGGATTCATGCCGCAGGCATCCTGGATTCAGTTGGAACCGGGGCGCTGATTCTGGGGCTGATGCTGCAAGGCGGGTTTACTTTGGTGACCGTGAAGCTGTTCATGATTCTGGCGATTATCGTGATTACGGGCCCGACCGCGACCCATGCGCTGGCTCGTGCCGCTTTGCATGGGGGTTTAACGCCGGAACTTGATGAGGAAGAAGCACCATCGAACAGCTAATCGACATTGTCCTCTTAACTATGCTGGCGGCGACCGCGATAGCGCTTGTGTATCTGCGTAGTCTCTTCGTGGCCGTGATGCTTACGGGAATCTACAGTTTGTTGTCCGCTGCGTTGTTCGTGTTGCTGGATGCTGTTGATGTCGCCTTTACGGAAGCGGCGGTGGGTGCGGGAATTACGACTGTGTTGTTTCTGGGCATGCTGTCACAGGTCCCGTCACGCCCGGAGCACTTTAGAGAATTGAATCTTCGAATCGGGCCGCTGCTTGTTGCGCTGGTAACGGGTGCAGCCCTTATCTATGCGACCCAGGATATGCCTGCTTTTGGTGACCCGAATGCGCCTGCGAATTTACATGTTGCACCCCGTTATATTAACGATTCGAAGTCGGAAACCGGTATGCCTAACATCGTGACGTCGGTTCTGGCCAGCTATCGGGGATACGATACGCTGGGCGAGGTAACCGTGATATTTACCGCGGGAGTCGGCGTGCTGTTGTTACTGGGTCGTCCTCGACGTCGACCCGCGGAGGAACGTGATGGACAATAACCTTATCGTTCGCGAGGTCGCCAACCTATTCCTGCCCATCATTGTTCTCTTTGGTCTATACGTTCAATTCCACGGTGACTTTGGTCCTGGCGGCGGTTTTCAGGCGGGTGTGATCATTGCTGTCGGAGTTATCCTGTATGCACTTGTGCATGGACTCACTAAAACTCGCCAACTAATTCCGCTAAGGGTGATTCGCGTCTTAATGGCGGTTGGTCTGTTGCTTTACGCAGGGACGGGAATTGCGACGCTGCTTCTCGGTGGGGAGTTCCTGAATTATAACGTGCTGGGTAGCGATCCTTTGACGGGACAGCATGTCGGAATCCTGCTTATAGAACTCGGTGTAGGCATCACGGTTGCGGCGGTAATGGTGATGATCTTCTATGCGTTTGCCGGTAGGGGGCGCGAATGATCTGGTTCGATTACTACAACTACTGGATCGTTATCGTATTAATGATGGTCGGGCTGTATCTGGTGATGGCGCGGCACAATCTTGCTCGTAAAGTAATCGGTTTGAACGTATTTCAAACCTCGGTGTTTGTATTTTTCATATCCATGGGTGCCGTTCGGGATTCAAGTGCCCCAATCCTGGCGGAGGGTATCACGCAATATGCTAACCCACTGACTCATGTGCTGATTCTTACCGCGATTGTCGTCGGTGTTTCTACTACTTCATTGGCGCTGGCGTTAATCGTGCGTATCAATGAGGAATACGGGAGTATCGACGAAGAACGGATACTCCTGCTGGACGGGGACGACTGACCGTGGAACATTTACCCGTGCTCCAGGTCGTTATTCCCCTGGTTCTGGCACCTTTTTGTTTTGTTATGGCTCGTCATACCTGGCTTGTGGCGCTTGCCGGATCTGTGCTCTCTTTGGTCTGCTCGGTATTGCTGCTGATCCAATTGCTCGCAGTAGGTACTGTGGATTATTTCGTTGGCGGATGGCCGCCCCCCTGGGGTATTGAGCTGCGCATCGATCTGCTTGGCGGCTTTGTTCTGCTTCTGGTGAGTTTAATCGCTGCCCTGGTGGTGACCTGGGCCCACGACACCGTTGAAAGCGAAATCCGTGATGACCAGATCAATCTGTTCTGGTGCATGTTCCTGCTTTGTCTGACCGGGTCGTTTGGTATCGTAGTGACCGGCGATGTATTCAATGTGTTTGTATTCCTGGAAATTACGTCTTTATCTACCTATACGATGATCGCACTGGGGCGGGACCGGCGAGCACTCATGGCGAGTTTTCGGTACCTGGTGATGGGGACCGTAGGGGCTACCTTTATCCTTATCGCAGTGGGCCTTCTGTATATGATGACAGGGACCCTCAACATGGCCGATCTGGCAGTGCGTCTGCCTGCGATACAGGATACGACGACGGTCCGTGCAGCTTTCGCATTTTTTACGGTTGGCGTGAGTTTAAAAATTGCACTCTTTCCGTTGCATCAGTGGTTGCCCAACGCGTACACCTACGCGCCATCTGCAGTTACCGTTTTTCTGGCGGCTACCAGCACGAAGGTATCTCTTTATGTTCTCTTGCGATTCTTTTTTACCGTGTTTGGGGCAGATTACGTGTTTGGCGATCTGCATGTCGATTACGTCTTGTTGCCTCTTTCGATAGTCGCGATTTTCGTTGCTTCGATAATCGCTGTGTACCAGGAAGACTTAAAAAGAATTCTGGCTTATTCCAGTGTGGCCCAGATTGGTTACATGACGCTGGGTATCTCGCTCGCGAATGCGCAAGGATTGACCGCCGCCATTGTGCATATGTTTAATCACGGATTAATAAAAGGCGGCCTCTTTTTGGCGGTCGGCGGACTGTGCCTGCGCATAGGCTCAACTCGCCTGTCCGACCTGCGAGGCGCCGGACGAACTATGCCCTGGACTATGGGAGCGATCGTTATTGGTGGTTGTGCATTGATTGGTGTTCCGCTGACTGCCGGATTTGTCAGTAAGTGGTATCTGGTAATCGCAGCGCTGGAAAAAGACATGTGGTATGTGGCCGTCGCCATCTTTACCGCGTCAATTATTGCTGCTGCTTATGTCTGGCGAGTGATCGAACACCTGTATTTTCAGCAAGGGTATGCGGAAGCGTCTACGCTGAGAAGTGAAGTGCCACTTTATATGTTGCTACCGACCTGGTTACTTATCGCTATGCTGATCTGGCTTGGCATCGATACTGATTTGACGGTGGGTATCGCAGAACGCGCTGCACAGTCGCTGGTGGCCCCATGAGTATTTCAATGATGCTCTTATCCTGTCTCTTCCTGCCGGTGATTGGTGGTGTGCTGGTGGTTCTTACTGGTCGCTGGCCGAATATTCGTGAAACCATCAGTATCCTGACGGGAATTGCGCTCTTTTCTCTGGTGCTTCAGTTGCCAACGGCAGTACCAGTCACAGTACTGGCAGAACCTGCACCGGGGTTCCAGCTCGCATTTCACATAGAACCGTTAGGTTACGTGTTTGCCTGCCTGGCGAGTTTCCTGTGGATCGTGACCACGGTGTATGCCATCGGCTATATGCGTGGTCATCATGAACAGAATCAGACCCGCTTCTATTTCTGGTTCGCGGTGGCGATAGCCGCGACCATGGGTGTCGCTTTCTCTGGCAATATGCTGACGCTATTTGTCTTCTATGAAGTACTTACACTGGCAACCTGGCCTCTGGTGACCCACTCACAAACGGAAGAGGCGCGCCGCAGCGGACGCCTGTATCTGGGTATTCTGCTTAGCACCTCGATGGGATTGCTGTTGCTTTCGATTGGTCTGATCTGGTGGCTGACCGGTTCTTTGGAGTTCCAGCCGGGAGGTGTTTTTGATGGCACTGTTTCGGCTCCCCTGTTTGCACTTATCTATGCACTGTTTGTCTTTGGTGTGGGTAAGGCAGCGTTGGTGCCATTCCACAAGTGGCTACCTGCCGCTATGGTTGCGCCGACCCCGGTCAGTGCCTTGTTGCATGCGGTTGCGGTCGTGAAAGCAGGCGTATTTACGATTATAAAAGGCACCTTCTATCTGTTTGGTATCGATAACCTCAGAGCAAGTGGTGCGAACGAATACCTGCTGCCGGTGGCGGCAATAACGATTGTTCTGGCGTCGTTGATTGCGATGCGTCAGGACAACCTGAAGGCAAGACTCGCTTACTCTACGATCAGTCAGCTGTCTTATGTTGTCCTCGGTGCGCTACTTGCCAATGTCGTCGGCGTGGTTGCTGCTGCGATGCACCTCGTAATGCATGCATTTGCAAAAATCACTTTGTTCTTCTGTGCCGGTGCGATCATGGTGGCGTCTCACAAAACCGAGATCAGCGATATGGGAGGGCTCGGCCGTCGCATGCCGTTTACCATGGGCGCTTTTCTTATCGGGGCGCTGGCTATCATTGGATTACCACCGCTCGGCGCCATGTGGAGCAAGTGGTACCTTGTATTGGGCGTGGTGGAGAACCACTATTGGAGCATCGCCGGTGTGCTTGTTATCAGTACCCTTCTAAATGTTGCTTACCTTTTACCGATTCCAATCAAGGGTTTTATGGAAGGCGGGCAGTCCAGTGAGGACGAGAAAATATCTGAAGCACCGTGGCCCTGTTTGCTCGCGATTGGCGTGACTGCTGTTGGTTGCTTTGCGTTGTTTTTCTTCGCGCCGCAGCTGATGAATTTTATCGCGGAGGGCTTAGTTAGTGAGTGAAGAACATCGACCGAATCCGGGTCCCCGCGTTCGTAAAGGGCTCAAAGTCTTCTATGTGATCTGCGCGATTCTGGTAGTACTGGATATTGTTGGTCTGCGTCATGCCGAGAATGAATTGGATTTCTGGTGGGGCTTCTATCCCGTCTACGGATTCGTAGCCTGCGTGGTGCTGGTGATTGTTGCAACGTGGATGCGCAAACTCGTGATGCGAGATGAAGACCATTACGAGCGGCATGAAAAATGATTGAGCTGCCTCCTTTTCTGATTTTCTTCGCCGCCGGTGTCGTCGCGGCTGTCAGCCCTAATATTATTCGGGCTGCTTTAACGGTTCTGGTTCCCGCGGTCAGCGGATTGCTGCTATTCAATACGGATCTTGGCAATTATGTTTCTTACCAGATTTTCGATTATCAGGGTGAGTTATACCGCCTTGATGAGTTAAGCCGCCTGTTTGGTTATCTGTTCCATATTGCTGCCTTTATCGGCGGGGTTTATGCGCTACACATAAAGGATCGTGTGCAGCAGATCTCCGTTTTCTTCTATGCGGGGAGTGCCCTTGGCGCTGTGATGGCAGGGGACCTGGTCACTCTGTTTGTGTTCTGGGAAATCGCCGCCATAAGTTCGGTAGCGCTGATCTGGGCAAGGCGCACGATGCGTTCCTATCATTCAGGAATGCGCTATCTGATTATTCAGATAGCCTCCGGGATTTTGTTGTTGATTGGTTGCGTGATGTTGCTTGGTTCCGGTGGCGAGGCGACATTCGGGTACATCGGGACTGACTCGTTGGCAGGCTGGTTGATTCTGGCAGCATTCGGGATCAAGGCCGCGTTTCCTTTTGTGCACAGCTGGCTAACGGATTCCTATCCGGAGGCGACCCCAACCGGCACCGTATTCCTGAGCGCCTTTACCACGAAGCTTGCCATCTATGCCCTGGCCAGAGGTTACCCCGGTACCGAGTTGCTGGTGTACATCGGCATGATGATGACTGCGTTCCCGATTTTCTACGCGGTTATTGAGAACGATCTGCGTCGCGTCCTCGGCTACAGCATGATCAACCAGTTGGGCTTTATGGTCTGTGGTATTGGCATTGGTACAGAGCTCGCGATCAATGGTGCGGTTGCTCATGCTTTTAACGACGTCATCTTCAAAGGCCTGCTCTTTATGTCGATGGGTGCGGTCCTGCACATGACAGGAAAAATGAATGGGTCCGACCTTGGTGGTCTCTACAAGTCCATGCCTATCACGACGACACTTTGTATAGTTGGTGCGGCCTCCATTTCTGCATTCCCGTTGTTTTCGGGTTTTGTCAGTAAATCAATGGTGATGAGTGCAGCGCTTTCCGAAGACTATCTCGGTGTATGGCTGGTGTTGCTGTTTGCCTCAGCGGGTGTATTCCATCATGCGGGTATCAAGATTCCATATTTCGCATTCTTCGCGCATGACTCGGGCATTCGCACAACTGAGCCTCCAAGCAACATGCTGCTTGCCATGGCGATCGCTGCTTGTTTGTGTATCGGTATCGGGTGTTTCCCACAATATTTGTACGCCCTGTTACCTTGTGATACCGGTTACTGGCCCTTTGATGCGACCCATGTCATTGCACAGGTGCAGATTCTGTTCTTCTCTGCACTAGCCTTTGTGTGGCTGCAGTTAAAGGGGATCTATCCCCCAGAGCTACGTTCCGTGAACCTGGATGTTGAATGGGTATATCGACGCTTTGTGCCGAGAATATGGGTCGGCATACGAGCTTGGTTTGCGCGAAGTATGTATTCGATAATGAATGTCACCACTCTGATATTGACCTGGATACATGATCATGTGACGCATCATTATGGACCTAAGGGGACGCTTTCCAGATCATGGTCCACGGGCAGCATGATGCTGTGGGTGCTCGTTTTACTTGGTAGTTATCTGCTCCTTTACTTCGTGTAGTCAGGCGTAATCAAACACGGCGTGGAAACACTTGCGATTACACCACTGGTCGGTCTACGATCACCGCTCCATAGAAACTAAAGACCGATCCCATGTCAGATTACGAAACCATCATCTACGAAAAATCCGGTTCCCGGGCCACAGTCACGTTGAATAGACCAGATAGCCTTAATGGCATTGTCGGTGAACTGTCTCGTGAACTGTACGAATGCCTGAATATGATTGCGCTCGATACTGAGATTCGGGTGGTTCTGTTTACCGGTGCCGGGAAGGCGTTTTGTCCGGGGGCAGACTTGCGAGCTAACACCTCTGGTGAAAAACACGAACCTAACCGCAAAGAGTATTTCCACGTAACAACGCTGTTACATGAAATGCCCAAGGTGACGATTGCCGGTATCAATGGCGCCTGTGCTGGCGCGGGTCTCGGTTGGGCTGCTGCTTGTGATCTTCGTTACGCCACGGCCCGAGCTGCGTTTAATTCCGCTTTCCTGGGTGTAGCGATTTCCGGAGACATGGGAGGGCCATGGCTTCTGCCACGAATCGTAGGTTCAGCAAAAGCGCGTGAGCTGTTTTTTATGTCCGAGAAGTTTACTGCTCAAGAAGCGGAGCGAATCGGTTTCGTTAATAAGGTATTTCCTGACGAGACGTTCCATGAAGACCTTGAGGCGGTTGTAGACAAGTTGGCCAAATCGGCACCGCTCGCCATTGGTGAGATGAAAAAGAACTTCGTTAACGCGGAGAACATGCCGCTGCGGGAATATATTGACCTTGAAACGGAGAGGCACTCTCGCACCGGTGCTAGCGAAGATACCAAGGAGGCGTTCAAGGCGTTTATGGAAAAGCGCGATCCGGTATTTAACGCGCGCTAGGGTTCGCTTAGTAGTGAGTGTGTCAGTTGATGGTGTTTAAGTTTTTGGCGAGAACCTGGCTAGCGTTGTTCGTGTTGGCACCGGTATTTGTCAGCGCCGATAGCATTCTCGATGGGGTCGAGCTGAAAGACGGCATCGCATTTTTCCATGAGCTTAAGTATCCACCAGACTTTCCTCATTTCGACTACGTGAATCCAGATGCCCCCAAGGGGGGCAAGCTGGTCCTGGCTACCCAATCAAACTTCAACACTCTGGCGCCTCTCCAGGAGGGTGGCACGTTTCCGCCATCAGTTTATGGAACGCTCGGCGATACCCTGTTGGTTCGCGCAGGCGATGAGGTCAGTGCTTTTTACGGGCGGCTCGCAGATAGGATAGGCGTTACCGACGACCAGATGGCCCTGGTGTTTCGTATCCATGAAGATGCCAGGTGGAACGACGGCGTACCGATCACATCGCAGGACGTGTTTTATACCTTCGATGTGCGCAAGGAACTGGTTCAGGCCAGTTTGTATTACGCCTTTATTGCGTCGATTGAAATCCTTGACGATCGTCACGTGGTATTTCATCTCAGCTCTCCGCTGTCGATTTTCAACATCATACTGATCCAGTTCACGCCAATTATGCCAGCCCACTATTGGCGCGAGCATGATCCTATGGTCAGTACGATGGAAATACCCGTAACCAGTGGTCCCTACCGGTTCAAAGACATCAAAGTTGGACGCTACGTGGAGTACGAAAGGGATCCCGACTACTGGGGCCGAGACATTCCGGCGAATCGGGGGCGCTACAACTTCGAGACCATACGCTTTGAGGTGTATCGCGACGCTACAGTAACTCGTGAGGCTTTTCGCAAGGGTCTTATCGACATCTGGACCGAACAGGATGTGCGCTACTGGGATAGCGCTTATGACACTCCGGCATTTAGAAAAGGCTGGATTAAAAAAATTCGACGCCAGTATGGTATTGAGATTGGCGTTCGTCGTGGCATTGCTCTCAACAACCGCCTGGAAAAGTTCTCTGACAGGCGGGTAAGACAGGCGTTGACGCTGGCGATGGATTTTGAATGGCAGAACAGAACGCTACATCACGGTCACCACAAACGGGCGCACAGCTTATGGCCAGACACGCCCCTATCGGCGACCGGATTGCCCAGCGAAGATGAGCTTGGTTTGCTTGAACCCTTCAGGGATCAGTTGCCCGCTGAACTCTTTGAGCGTCCGTTTCGTTTTTCGGAACTGGCAACCGAGGAGGAACTACGGGACAGCATGGTGTCAGCGAGACTGTTGCTGGAGCAGGCAGGCTGGAAAATTGTTGGCAGCAAGCTCACCAATGCCAGGGGGGAGATTTTTGAGATGAGATTCCTCACCGACAATGCTGCGGACTCGCGTATTCTGTTGCCTTATTTTAAGCAATTGGAACAGTTGGGCATCAACAGCAGTCTCCGACTCGCGGAGAGCAGTCAATATATTAATCGGCTACGCAACTTCGATTATGATGCTGTGATGCGTAATCAGGATATTCTGATGCCGCCAATTCACGAACTAAAGACAACGTACCACTCTGAAGCAGCGCTGGAACCATTGACGCGAAACGTTGCAGGTGTCAGTCATCCAGTCGTGGATCATCTTGTAACAAAGGCCGGTCTTGTGACAACAATGGAGGAGATAATCGCCACTTGTAGAGCACTCGACCGGGTATTGTTGTGGCAGTATTATCTGATTCCGTTGTATGCGGTCGATTTGCGACGAACGGTACATTGGGATAAATTTGGCGTTCCGGATTTCGAGCCAGCGTATTGGCCCGCTTTTCCGGATGGGTGGTGGTATGATGCGGGAAAAGCATCGAGCATCGTCATTAATGATTGACGTAAGTGTTTAGGGGTTAGGGGAGTCATCCTTGGGTAGATATATTACACGTCGGCTATTGCTGTTGTTTCCTACGTTAATTGGCATCATCACTTTAAATTTCTTTATCGTCCAACTGGCACCAGGTGGTCCGGTTGACCAGATGATTGCAACCCTGACGGGTCAGGATCAGGGTGGTGCGACCAGCCGTGTTGCAGGTGCCCAGAGTGGTCCCCAGGCGATGGAGATGACCGATTCTGTGCAGACTCAGTACGCCGGCGCACAGGGCCTCGATCCTGAGTTGATTAAGGCCATTGAAAAGCAGTTTGGTTTTGATAAGCCTCTCCACGAGCGTTACTTCAAGATGCTTAAGGATTATCTGCTTCTCGACCTGGGGGAAAGTTATTATCAAAACCGGCCAGTGCTCGAATTAATCAAAGAGCGATTACCGGTTTCGATATCGTTAGGGCTTTGGTCGTTGCTATTGGTGTATACCATCTCGATACCGATGGGTATTGCCAAGGCCGTGCGGGACGGCTCCCGGTTTGATGCCTGGACCAGTGGCTTTATATTCGTTGGCTACGCTGTTCCCAGTTTCCTGTTCGCTGTATTCCTTATTGTTCTTTTTGCTGGTGGATCCTATTTGGATTTATTTCCATTGAAGGGTCTGACTTCAAATAATTTCGAAGACCTGTCGCCTTTTGAGAAGGTCATTGACTATTTCTGGCACCTCGCACTTCCGGTCACTGCGTTGACGATTGGTGGGTTCGCGACACTAACCATGCTGACCAAAAACTCGTTCCTGGATGAGATATCCAAACAGTATGTGCTCACTGCTCGCGCGAAAGGTATCAATCAGAAGCGCGTACTTTACGGTCACGTTTTTCGTAACGCGATGCTGATCGTAATTGCCGGCTTCCCTGCAGCGCTGGTTGGCGTACTGTTTACAGGGGTTCTTTTGATCGAGGTGATCTTTTCATTGGATGGTTTAGGGCTCTTGGGATTTGAGGCGGTATTGCGACGCGATTACCCGATCATGTTTGGAACGCTGTTCATCTTTACCTTTATTGGCCTCATCATGACACTGGTGGGGGACATCACCTATACCCTGGTTGATCCACGAATTGACTTCGAGACGAGAGAAACTTAATGGCGAGCACCCCTGCACAAGCCACAGATGGCTATGTCGTCGACACTATGGAAATGCCCAAGTGGGAGATTTCGCCGTTAACTAAAAGGCGCTGGGCGAACTTCAAGGCTAAGAAGAGGGGCTACTACAGTCTCTGGGCCATCAGTATCATGATGGTGCTTAGTTTCTTTGCTGAATTTATCGCTAACGATAAGCCGCTGGTGCTGAAATATGAAGGAGAAATGTATTTTCCTGTTCTGTTCAGCTACCCGGAAACTGAATTCGGCGGCGTGTTTGAGACCGAAGCAGTCTATAGATCGGAAGCGGTACAACAATTTATTGAAGATGGCGATGGCTGGATGGTATGGCCGCTGATTCCCTTCAGTTTCGACACCATAGATTTGAACACAGCGGGAGCGGTGCCGGAGGCGCCGAGTGCCCGTCACTGGTTAGGGACCGATGATGTTGCGAGAGACGTCACCGCTAGAATTATCTACGGGTTTAGGCTATCGGTGTTGTTCGGTTTGGCACTGACGTTTTTCAGCGCCATCATTGGCATAACCGTGGGGGCGACCCAGGGGTACTTTGGTGGCCTGGTGGATCTTATCGGCCAGCGAGTGGTGGAAATATGGGCGGGACTGCCCATGTTGTTTCTCATCATTATTCTGACTAGTTTGTTCGAGCCAAACCCCATTGCATTATTGTTAGTGCTCCTGCTGTTCAACTGGATGGCGCTGGTAGCTGTGGTGCGCGCAGAGTTTCTGCGGACACGAAACTTCGATTATGTGAATGCTGCAAAGGCCCTGGGCGAAAAAGATTTCACCATTATGATGAAGTACATTTTGCCTAATGCGATGGTGGCGACGTTAACGTTCCTACCTTTTTTGGTTAATGGTTCGATTACCACGCTTACCTCGCTTGATTTCCTCGGTTTCGGATTGCCTGCGGGCTATCCGTCTTTGGGTGAACTGCTGGCACAGGGCAAGGCTAATATTCAGGCCCCCTGGCTTGGACTGGCGGGTTTCTTCACCTTGGCGATCATGCTGACGTTATTGGTCTTTGTTGGAGAGGGTGTGAGAGATGCGTTCGATCCGCGGAGGTCCGCAACGTGAGCGATCGAATACTTGAAATTAATGATCTTTCGATAGAGTTCCGAGGCAACGAGGTCGTCCGCGACGTTTCCTTTCATATTGATCGTGGTGAAACCGTAGGACTGGTTGGCGAATCCGGTTCCGGAAAGTCTGTAACCGCGCTTTCGGTTATGCAGCTTCTGCCCTATCAATACACAAGACATCCTACGGGGTCGATCCTGGTGGATGGCCAAGAAGTCGTGGGGCTTGATGAAGAAGGCTTGATGAATATTCGCGGTAACCAGGTAGGCATGGTGTTTCAAGAGCCTATGACTTCCCTGAACCCACTACATCATATTGAGAAGCAGATTGGCGAAGTGCTTTATGTGCATCGCGGTATGGGGGTGGTCGAGGCGCGTGAACGTTCTCTGGAACTGCTTAATCTCGTTGGCCTGCAGAACGCCGAGGGACGGCTTCGCTCGTATCCACATGAACTGTCTGGAGGGCAGCGTCAGCGAGTGATGATTGCCATGGCGCTCGCTAATGAGCCGGATCTGTTAATTGCCGATGAGCCGACCACAGCTTTGGATGTGACCATTCAAGCGCAAATTCTAAACCTGTTGGACGATCTGAAAGAAAGATTGAATATGGCGCTGTTGCTTATCACTCACGATTTGGGTGTGGTGCGTAAGATGGCAGACCGGGTTTGCGTGATGACCGATGGAAACCTCGTAGAACAAGGACCATCTGAACAGATATTCACCAGCCCGCAACACGAGTATACAAAACACCTGCTTGCGGCTGAGCCCAGTGGCGATCCTATTGCTGCCGACACAGAAGCGCCGGTGGTGATGCATGCAGATGAGGTTTCGGTAACCTTCAATCTTGCCAAGGGCATGTTCGCGAAGAAGCGGGTATTGAAAGCCGTTGATCAGGTATCGGTTGTTATTCGTCAGGGACAGACATTGGGAATCGTGGGTGAATCAGGCTCTGGAAAAACCACGCTGGCTATGGCGTTGATGCGTCTTACCGGTAGTGAAGGTGGCATCTATCTGGAAGATACTCCGATTCAGGGGCTTAAGGCGAAGGAGCTAAGACCACTTCGTAACCAGGTTCAGATCGTGTTCCAGGACCCCTACGGCAGCCTGCCCCCTAGATTGTCTGCTAACGAGATTATAGAAGCAGGACTGAAGATCCATCAGCCAGAGCTGTCTGCGCTGGATCGGCGCAAGATGGTTGCGAGTGTGCTGCAGGAAGTTGGCCTGGACCCGGCAATGCAGGATCGTTACCCCCATGAGTTTTCCGGTGGTCAGAGGCAGCGCATCGCCATTGCCCGTGCGATTATTCTGCAACCAAAAATCATCGTTCTGGATGAACCAACCTCTGCGCTGGATATCTCGGTGCAGGCACAGATTGTTGACTTGTTGCGAGACCTACAGCGCAAACATAATCTGGCGTATCTCTTTATTAGTCACGACTTGAAGGTGGTTCGAGCGCTGGCCCATGAGCTGGTGGTAATGAAGGATGGCGTAATCGTTGAGCAGGGCCCTTCTGAGCAGATTTTCACTGAGCCCGAGACCCAGTATACAAAGGCGTTAATGGCGGCGGCCTTTGACCTGGAAGCAGTAGAGCACGCGTCCCAGTAGTGCATTGAAAAATTTACTGCCGATTCTTTTCATTCTCATCTGTAGTGATGTTTTCGCTGATGAATTAGCGCAACGGGTTGCGCAGGTCTTACGCGAAACACCGCTGATCGATGGTCACAACGATATTCCCTGGCAGATTCGCAGGCGGGTAGACAACGACCTTAGTCAGCTTGATCTGAAAGCCGACCTGACGTTAATTGATAATCCTACCCATACGGATATTCCTAGACTCCGTCGTGGCATGCTCGGCGGGCAATTCTGGTCAGTCTATGTGCCGATTCGCGAGTACGGTGGTACTTCTGAGCACGTCCAACAGGTTATCGAACAGATCGACGTTGTTCATCAGATGGCTGATCGATATTCAGATACCTTTGAGATGGCGTATACCGCCTCAGATATAGAACGTATTCATCGTACTGGAAAAATTGCCTCGCTCATTGGTATCGAAGGCGGGCATGCGATTAATGATTCTCTGGCAGTGCTGAGGCAGATGTATGAGCTAGGTGCGCGTTACATGACGTTGACGCATTCCAAAAGTGTACGCTGGGCAGATTCTGCGACTGACGAGCCCCGGCATGGCGGGCTTACCATGTTTGGCGAAGCAGTGATTCGTGAGATGAATCGACTGGGAATGCTTGTCGATATTTCCCATGTTTCTCCTGAGGCTATGCAGGACGCCATGACAATATCCAAAGCGCCGGTAATTTTTTCGCATTCATCGGCGTATGCGGTGGTACCACATGTTCGCAATGTGCCGGATGACATGCTCGAGCTGGTCGACGAAAACAACGGTGTGGTAATGGTGACCTTTTTCCCATCCTATGTGTCTGAAACTACGCGTCTCCATGGTGAGAAGGTTGCTGCAAAGCTTGAGCAATTGAGCACTAAGTTGTCAGAGGAAGAGGTAGAAGGGAAACTTGAGACCTGGCGCGAGATGAATCCTTCGCCAAGGCCGACTCTGGAACAGGTGGCCGATCACATCGACCATATTCGTGACATCGCTGGAATAGATCATATTGGTATCGGTGGCGATTATGATGGCATGCCACCGGGCCCCGTCGGTTTGGAAGACGTGTCGACCTACCCGGCACTGTTTGTGGAACTACTGCGGCGTGGGTATAGCGACGACGATATCGCCAAGATTGCTGGCCGAAACATACTTAGGGTGATGCGAGACGGTGAGGAGATTGCGGGCACCCTTTAATTAGTTTAGCGTCGGAGCGAATGACTTAGGGTTACGAAAATGCTTAGAGACGAAAGTGGATATTTATAGCCGTAGTTGAGCAGTTCGCCCAGGATCTGTTTGCATTCAAAAGGAAGAAACAGCTGAGTTAAGAGTAAACGTCAGTTTCCCCTAAATTTTGTTTGGTGCAGAGTTGCGAGATTTGTAAAGATGAGTTGGAAAACCTCTGAATAATCTAGAAATTTATAGGGTTGCAAATTCCACATGAGTAAGCTGATTTACAAACGAGTTACAAACCCGCTGATGACGATTGTAACCTATTGTTTTTATTGCGATAAATCTAGCCCTACTACAGAGTGGGAGTAAAAAAAACGCCATCAAACCCCCATTCCTACGCTGTTTTAATTTTGTAAAGTTGTTGTAAAGACGCATTCCATGAGCAAAGCTTATATATGGTGACGTAGATCAAAAATATAAAAAATTTATTGAAATAAAATCAACCTAAGCGTCCGGAGCCCACCGATGTCCAAGATCCATCAAAACTCAGAAAAAACAGAAGAATATTTGAAACGGTATATGGAGGGAGTACTCAAGAGAAACCCTGGTGAGCCCGAATTCGTTCAAGCCGTTTACGAGGTCGCCTCGTCAATTTTTCCTTATATCGCAGACAAGCCGATATATCACGAGCTGCAAATCCTAGAAAGAATGGCCGAACCCGAACGAGTGATATCTTTTCGGATCCCTTGGACCGATGATTCTGGCAATATTCGAACGAATCGTGGCTGGCGTGTCCAATTCAACTCGGCTATCGGCCCCTATAAAGGAGGAATAAGGTTCCACCCCAGCGTTAATCAATCTATATTAAAATTCTTGGGCTTTGAGCAGACCTTCAAAAACAGCTTGACCGGTCTTCCTATGGGCGGCGGTAAGGGCGGTGCTAACTTCAATCCGAAAGGTAAAAGTGATAATGAGGTGATGCGATTCTGCCAGTCCTTTATGACAGAACTCTATCGACACATCGGTGCCGATACTGATGTGCCAGCTGGAGATATCGGCGTTGGCGGGCGAGAAATTGGTTTTATGTTTGGCCAATATAAACGCATTACCAATGAATTCGTCGGCGTGCTAACTGGTAAAGGATTGGAATACGGCGGCTCTAAAATGCGCACAGAAGCGACCGGTTATGGCGCTGTTTTCTTTCTTCGTAACATGTTGACGCAGCACAAAGACACCGTTGAAGGAAAGCGAATCTTGATTTCTGGTTCAGGCAATGTTGCAACCTATGCTGCTGAAAAGTGTTTACATCTCGGTGCATCACCGA
>CAJWQG010000030.1 GCA_913045175.1 uncultured Gammaproteobacteria bacterium
TTGATCCCCCATTTCGGCGCTGCACGTGAAGGCTACGAAAAACAACTCCCAGGCCCAGCTACTGTATGACAGACACCGGGTGTTCCAATCGAGGTTCCCCAGCTTACCTACAGAAACTAGCTCTCTAACAGGAAGGTCACCGGACCATCATTGGTCAAACTAACCTGCATATCTGCCCCAAATATTCCCGTCTGGGTCTCACACTGTTCTTTCGCCAGATCGACAGAATTGTCGTATAGAGTCTTCGCCAACTGTGGGGCTGCAGCGGCAGAAAATGAGGGTCTTGTACCTTTCTTGGTATCCGCAACCAGTGCGAATTGAGAGACCAAAAGTAGTGCGCCACCAGTGTCCAGTAAGCTACGATTCATATGCTTTTTCTCATCCGGGAAGACGCGGTAGGTCAGCACCCTGTTCACAAGCCGGACGGCTATTTCACGGGTATCTTCCTTTTCTACGCCAAGGAGAACGAGCAGGCCTTTTCCGATTTCCCCAACCGTATCATCGTCAACGGCTACCGATGCCTGACTAACGCGTTGAATCAGAGCACGCATTACACGCCATAGTCGGACTCAAAGCGTAGCGCCATATCACGCGTCGCCCGAATCAAGGCATCAATGATAGCCGGCTCCGTTGCAGAGTGACCGGCTTCGCGAATGATGAACAGCTGCGAACTTGGCCAAGCCTCGTGGAGTGAATAAGAATTCTCCAAGGGGGTGACCGTATCGAATCTTCCATGAACGATGATGCCCGGAATCTCCGTCAATACTGCTGCTCGTTCAATAATCTGATTGTTTTCCAAGAAGCATTCATTCTTAAGATAGTGTGTACCAATCCGGCCTCGCGCCAGTGATCGATGAGATGATGAAAGGTGCTTAATCAAACGCTGATTCGGGTGCAAGGTCGAACAGTGTGCCTCCCACGCAGACCACGCCTTTGCAGCAGACATCCTCGCCAGTTCATTCGGGCCATTAATCAACTCATAGTACGCGCCCAATAAATCGTTTCGATCTTCCAGAGCAATCGGCGCAATGTAGTCTTCCCAATGATCAGGAAAGAACCGACTGGCACCGTTCTGGTACAACCAGTCGATGTCCTGCCGACGACCAAGGGATATCCCTCGCAGCACCAGGCCCAGAACACGCTCTGGATGCGTCTCTGCGTAAACCAGAGACAGCGTTGAACCCCATCCCCCGCCAAATACTACCCATTTATAGATATCCAGAAACTCACGTACCTTCTCAATGTCACCCACCAGGTCAGTCGTTGTATTGTTATGCAGTTCACCATAGGGTGTTGATCGACCCGAGCCACGCTGGTCAAACAATACAATCCGATATTTCTCTGGATTAAAGAAGCAACGGGAGTCGAATTCGCACCCTGAGCCCGGACCTGAGTGGACGAACAAAACAGGGATACCATCGCTGGTGCCACTCTCGTCAATGTAAAGCTCGTGAATGTCATCAACCTTAAGTTGATGTCTCTTATAGGGTTTGATTTCCGGGTATAGGGGCAACATCTATTCCAACCTCATTCCGGTCACCTATTAGCTGCTTTTCTGCCATGTTCCGTCAGGATTTTCTTACGGATCCTAATGTGATGAGGGGTAATTTCGACCAGCTCATCATCATTAATGAATTCTATCGCCTGCTCCAAAGAATGTTTAACTGGTGCAGAAAGAATGACATTCTCATCGCTACCTGCCGCTCGAATATTGGTCAGCTGCTTACCCTTTAACGGGTTTACGGTGAGATCATTACCTCTCTGGTGTTCCCCAATTACCATCCCTTCATACACCTCTTCGCCCGGCGACAGGAATAGTCTACCTCGCGCCTGCAGATTAAATAGCGCAAATGCCAGGCATTTTCCTTCCATCATGGATACCAGCACGCCGCTTGTGCGCTGCGCCAGATCGTGACTCACCACGTCGTCATAGTGGGAGAAAACGCTACTCATGATACCGGTACCCGACGTCAACGTAAGAAATGAAGATCGAAAACCTATCAACCCTCTAGTAGGCACAACATACTCCAACCGAACACGACCGGTGGCGTCCTGCACCATGTTGGAGAGTATCGCCTTTCTGCTACCCAGCTCTTCCATGATTGCGCCCTGATGTTCAGTTTCAATATCGGCGACCAGGTCCTCAAAGGGCTCCTGGGTAATACCATCCACCTCCTTGTAGATCACTTCCGGCCTGCCAACACCCAGCTCATAGTTCTCGCGGCGCATGTTTTCAATCAGCACGGCAAGGTGCAGTTCACCCCTCCCCGATACTTTGAACTTATCCGGGCTATCCGTCTCGGCGACTCGAAGCGCCACATTGTGAAGCCTCTCCTGCTCAAGTCTTTCCTTGATGTTACGACTGGTGATATATCGGCCGTCGCGTCCGGCAAACGGAGAGTCATTGACCTGAAACGTCATTGAAATGGTCGGTTCATCCACCGTAAGCGGCGGTAACGGCTGCACATCTCCCGGCGTACACAGGGTATCGGAAATCTGAAGCTCATCAATGCCTGATACCGAAACGATATCGCCTGCGCGCGCCTGCGCCACTTCGATACGTTCCAGGCCCTGGTAATCCAGGACCTGTAATACCTTGCCGCGTCGCTCAGCGCCTTCCTTATCAGCGACAATGACCTGGTCACCAGCATTCAACTCCCCACTCACTATTCGCCCCAGCCCAATCACGCCGACGTAGCTATTGTAATCCAATGCACTAATCTGCATTCGCAGCGGTCCATCAACGGTAACCTCTGGTCCCGGAACATAGTCGATTACTGTCTGCATCAGACACTCAAGAGAATCTTCAATGTGATCGGTCGAAGTGCCAGCGCAACCCGTTAGCGCAGAGCCGTAGACTACTGGGAAATCAAGCTGTTGATCATTGGCACCAAGCTGGTCAAATAATTCAAAAACCTGATCAACAACCCAGTCTGGTCTGGCGCCCTCCCGATCAATCTTATTCACCATAACAATAGGACACAGGTTATTTTCGAATGCCTTTCTGGTGACAAAACGCGTCTGGGGCATCGGTCCCTCTACTGCGTCAACAAGAAGCAATACGGAGTCCACCATTGAGAGGATACGTTCTACCTCGCCGCCAAAGTCCGCGTGCCCTGGGGTATCGATAATATTGATTCGATGGTCATTCCAGTCAATTGCGGTATTTTTTGCCAGGATCGTGATGCCTCGTTCGCGTTCAATATCATCCGAGTCCATCAATCTCTCTTGCTGGTCTTCACCACGCTGCAGCGCGCCTGCCTGCTGAAGCAGCTTGTCAATCAACGTGGTCTTCCCATGATCGACATGGGCAATAATCGCAATATTGCGAAGCTTTTCTCTACGCATGGTAGTTCTGGCGGGACCGGTGGGCTAAGAAGCGCGGCATTATACCCAAGGAGCCTCTGATTAATCGCATTTTTTTGTGAGCGCAATCTTCCGCTATAATCTCTTCTCCTCTCGAGTATTTTTCTACATGTCACACACACCAAAAGCAGTAGCCCTTATTTCCGGTGGCCTCGATTCTCTTCTTGCCGCAAAGGTCATTCAGGACCAGGGCGTTCACGTCGAAGGAATAAACTTTTACACGGGATTCTGTGTTGAAGGACATACCCATGCAATTCGCAATAAAGACAAGCAGAAGGCCAAGCGCAACAATGCACTGTGGGTCGCCGAACAACTCGGTATCAAGCTACACATCATCGAGGTCATCGAGGAATATAAGGATGTCGTCCTGAATCCCAAGCATGGATACGGTCAGAACATGAACCCCTGCCTCGACTGCAAAATATTCATGGTCAACAAAGCGCAGGCCTGGGCCTGGATGGAAGAAAACCAATTCGATTTTATTATTACCGGGGAGGTCATTGGGCAGAGACCCAAATCCCAGAGAAAAGATACGATGCCGGTAATAGCCAAAGAGTCAGGCGCAGATGATCGTTTATTGCGTCCGCTGTGTGCAAAGAATCTTCCTGCCACACTTCCGGAACGAGAAGGCTGGGTGAATCGTGATGATCTGTACGACTTCCATGGACGAAATAGAAAACCACAGATTGCACTTGCCCATAAATTTGGTTTTACGGACTTCGCCCAACCCGCAGGTGGCTGCTGTTTCCTTACTGATCAGTCCTACTCTTCCAAGCTAAAAGACCTTTGGAGCGCGCGCGGAGAACGTACCTACGAATTAG
Organism: uncultured Gammaproteobacteria bacterium; assembly: GCA_913045175.1. Taxonomy (GTDB): domain Bacteria; phylum Pseudomonadota; class Gammaproteobacteria; order Pseudomonadales; family Azotimanducaceae; genus UBA7455. The sequence goes on from CAJWQG010000030.1 coordinate 4,188, forward strand.
ATGACATTATGTTGCTCAAGGTTGGACGGCACGTGCGCCCCCAACCACACTACAAGCTGATTATCGGTCGTGAAGAAGGGGAGAATAATTACCTGTCCGGATACCGCAATGAATTCACCAGTATCAAGACCATCTCCCATAAGGGTCCACTCGCTCTCGTTGACGGTAAGGTAAACGACGCGGACCTGGCAGAAGCAGCAGCCATTGTCGCACGCTATAGCCAGGGAAGAGACGCCGAATCAGTAGAGGTTGAGATCACCGATCGCGATGGTGTGATCAAACGTCAACGCTTTGAACCCATGCCTCCACCAGAAGTAGAGCAGTCATGGCATGTCTGAGTTTGAACTGGATGCTCGGCGGCTGCTTTGTCCAATGCCGGTCATTAAAACTCAGGACAGAATCAAGGGTATGAATTCAGGAGATCAGCTCACGGTAACCTGTACCGACCCCGGCGTGCTGGAAGATATCCCTGCCTGGTGTCGTATCAATGGCCACGAGGTGATCTCATCCAGACAGCAGGATAGTGAAATTCATATCACGATTCGAGTCCGCAACGAATAGTTCGCCCCATTTTGGGGCTATCAAATTGAAAGGCATTATTATGGTGCATTTTTTCTGAGTGGAATCTCCTGAAACCCCCTATTTTCAAGGGTTTATTATTGTTTACCGATGGCATATTCTTTGCTGTCCCTATATGCACCATATTTGACACCACAGCCTTTGGAGGACTTATCAATGTCAGAGAAAACTCTGAGCCTAATAAAAGAAACTGACGCAAAGTGGGTCGATCTTCGATTTACCGATTCACGCGGGAAAGAACAACATGTAACCAACTCGATATCGCAAATCGACGAAGACTTTTTCGAGAGCGGCGCAATGTTCGATGGTTCCTCTATCGCTGGATGGAAGGCAATTAACGAATCCGACATGATTCTTATGCCGGACGATTCGACAGCTGTGGTAGACCCGTTTACGGAAGAGACCACTATTAACCTGCGTTGCGATATCCTGGAACCAAGCACACTGCAGGGATATGAACGCGACCCTCGTTCTCTGGGTAAACGAGCCGAAGCCTATTTAACATCCACTGGCATTGGCGACACAGCATATTTTGGTCCTGAAGCCGAGTTCTTCATTTTTGACGATGTGAAATACAAGGCGGACATGAGTGGCGCGAGCTACGAGATTCAGTCTCAGGAAGCTGCCTGGATGACGCATTCCGACTTTGAAGGTGGCAATCTGGGTCACCGTCCCGGCATCAAAGGTGGATATTTCCCCGTACCACCTGTCGATTCTTTTATGGATCTTAGAAATGCCATGTGTGCCGCCATGCAGGCCATGGGGCTAACCATTGAATTACATCACCATGAGGTTGGCACCGCGGGCCAAGGTGAAATCAGTACTCGATTTAATTCACTGGTCAGACAGGGCGACGAATTGCAGATGTACAAGTACTGTGTACACAACGTTGCCTACGCCTACGGCAAGACAGCAACGTTCATGCCCAAGCCACTGGTAGGTGACAACGGAAACGGCATGCACTGCCACCAGTCGATCTGGAAAGATGGTACCAATATCTTTGCCGGTGACGGTTACGGCAACTTGTCACAGGAAGCACTTTGGTACATCGGCGGTATCATCAAGCACGCTCGAGCAATCAATGCTTTCTCCAATGCCAGTACAAACTCCTACAAGCGATTAGTACCAGGATTCGAGGCTCCGCTGCTGCTGGTTTATTCAGCCAGAAACCGGTCCGCTTCTATCCGTATCCCTTATGTACAGGGCGGAAGCCCGAATGGCGTCAGGGTCGAAGTTCGCTTTGGTGATCCTACAGCGAATCCTTATCTGATGTTTTCTTCCATGTTGATGGCGGGCCTTGACGGCATTGCCAACAAGATTGAGCCTGTCGGACCGCTCGATAAGGATCTCTATGATCTTCCTGCAGAAGAGATTAAAGACCTGCCAACGGTCGCTTCTTCTCTGGAGATGGCACTTGGAGCGCTCAATGCGGACCGTGAGTTCCTCACACAGGGCGATGTATTCACTAACAGCATGATCGACGGCTACATCGATCTGAAACAGGAAGAGGTAGAATTATTGAATTCCACCACCCATCCTGTTGAGTTCGAGATGTATTACAGCGTTTAGTTATTTCGTCAAGTAACCAAAAGGGTCCTTATCGAGGGACCTTTTTTTTGACCTAAAAATTGTCCCGCCGGTCCCTGTGGGCTTTTTTAAGTCCAAATCATCTCACAATGAACTCATGACCATATTCACCAGACTACTAACCCTGCTTATCGTCTCGCAGAACATTGCTGCTGCAACAATTTACAAGTCGGAGGACGAGTTCGGGAGATCCATATTCAGTAATCGTGCATATGAAAATGCCGAGAAAGTGAAACTGAAAGAGCCAACAACCTATGAGAGCCACCAGCCAGCAACACCCCTTCGTTCCAGGAATCCTAAACCTGAGGCTGAGGCCGAGAAAAAACACACCAATCTACTCATCACTGATCCTGCCAACAACCGCGCCATACGAAATAACGCTGGCACTCTTGAACTAAACATCAAGGTGGAGCCAGAGGTTCAGACAGGACATACACTAGAACTACTCATGGATGGTAATCCCGTCAGAGCGCTAACCGATTCCGGAAGCATCGTGCTGGCTAATGTAGATCGGGGAACCCACGTTTTTCAGCTTCGAGTTTCCAATATTAAGAGCGGAGCTAACGTCGCCTCCGGGCCAACGACTACTATCACTGTTCTCAGGCACTCAACGAGGCACTAGCTCGCAATAACCACGTCATGAGCTCTGTCTGCTCAGGGGCCACGCTATTTGCACTATTTTGGTGCATATGAAAGCCATTTGATTTACAATAATCCTCGTAAGTTATTGACTCTCAACGGGTTACGGTTTTGGTGCAGTTCTTGCTTTGTATCTGCACGAAACCCAACAACCAAAAAAAGCTTACCAGTATAAAGTTGAACGCGGCACCCGACATGACTGAGAACATTCTCAATAATCTCTGCACGGCAGTGATTGCACTCGATCACGAGTTGCGGGTCTGTTTCATTAATCAATCGGCAGAGAGTCTGCTGGAGATTTCGGCAAACAGAAGCCTGGGAACATCGCTTGCTGAACTGGTATGCGGCTTTGACCCATTCACTCCGATGTTCTATGACGCTATCCAGTCTGGTCAGCCCTATTCGCAGCGAATGGCAGAGTTCGTGCTGGCAAGCGGAACACACCTCACGATGGACTTTACGATCTCCCCTATTAGCGAAGGCGAATGGCCTCGCCTGCTTTTGGAAATGAACCCTCTTGATCGATATCTACGAATCGACAGGGATGCAGCACTGAACGAACAACAGGAGATTTCCAAGCAGATCATTCGTGGCCTGGCACATGAGGTTAAGAACCCGCTAGGCGGTATTAGAGGTTCAGCTCAACTGCTGGAGAAGCAACTTGAGCTATACGAACTCAAGGAATACACCAATATCATTATCGAGGAAACTGATCGTCTTACTCAGTTAGTCGACCAAATGTTAGGTCCTACGCGCTTACCCAAACCGGAATCAACTAATATCCATGTGCTTTTGGAGCGCGTCAGCAAGTTGATCGAACTCGAGTTTCCAGACGTCGAAATTGTGAAGGACTACGACCCCTCCATTCCCGAGGTTCTGGTCGACCCGGAAATGTTTCTTCAGGCATTACTCAATATCTCGAGAAATGCGATGCAAAGTATGACGGGTACTTCACAAGCAAAACTCGCCTTCACTACACGTATCGAAAGGCAATTCACCATAAATGCCACCAGACACAGAACAGTTATTCGCATCGAAATCACGGACAATGGTTGTGGCATTCCTCCCGATTTAAAGCAAAACCTGTTTTACCCAATGATCAGCGGTCGCCCGGACGGAACAGGGCTTGGACTGCCATTGGTTCATGCCGTGATACATCAGCATGATGGATACATTGAGTTCGATAGCGAACCCGGCGTCACCACATTCCGCATATTTATTCCATTTGGAGTAGGAGAATCATGAGCAACGAAGTCTGGGTAGTGGATGACGAAAGATCGATCCGCTGGGTCTTAGAGAAGGCACTGAGCCAGGATGGCTTGTCTGTTACCTGCTTTGAGGATGGCAATTCATTGTTGAACCAACTCGAAGGGAATCAGCCAGACGTTATTATGAGCGATATAAGAATGCCCGGGATTGATGGGTTGGAGTTGTTGGAAGACATCAAGGAAAAGTACCCCAATCTACCTGTGATTATTATGACCGCCCACTCGGACCTGGACAGTCACGTATCATCCTTTCGAACCGGCGCGTTCGAGTACATCCCGAAGCCCTTTGAGGTCGATGAAGCTGTCGCTATCGTCAAGCGAGCGCTCACTCACCAAAAAGAGATCAGACAGGCTAAAGTCGATGCACCACAAATGACCGATGAAATCATCGGCAAGGCGCCGGCCATGCAGGAGGTCTTCAGGGCAATCGGCAGACTCTCAAAATCCAACGTAACAGTATTGATCAATGGTCAGTCGGGAACAGGTAAGGAACTCGTCGCACGTGCCTTACACCAGCATAGTCCGCGCGCAGGGAAAACCTTCATCCCGCTGAACATGGCTGCCATACCCAATGACCTGATTGAATCCGAGCTATTTGGTCACGAGAAAGGTGCATTCACCGGCGCCGATCAAATGCGACATGGCCGTTTCGAGCAAGCCAATGGCGGCACCTTATTTCTCGATGAAATAGGGGATATGCCTGCCGCGACCCAGACCCGCCTCCTACGAGTATTATCTAATGGAGAATTTTATCGCGTCGGCGGTCATAAGCCCCTGCGGGCTGATGTAAGAATCATCGCAGCAACACATCAGAACCTTGAGGAACTGGTTGCGCAAAACAAGTTCCGCGAGGACCTGTTTCATCGCCTCAACGTTATTCGAATACACATCCCAACCCTCGCGGAGCGACGTGAGGATATTCCTTTGTTGATTAACCACTACCTGCGTGATGCTTCACAGGAATTGAACGAAGACACGAAGATTATCAACAGCGAAACCATGTCATACCTTTGCAGCCTCCCCTGGCCCGGCAACGTTCGTCAACTGGAAAACTTCTGTCGCTGGATTACCGTTATGGCAAGCGGCAGAGAAGTTATGCTGGAGGACTTGCCCCCAGAGCTTCGTTCAACTGAATCTCAACCGAGTGTTGGCGACGACTGGGAAAAAACGCTCGCCACCTGGTCATCAAGAAAACTGGCGCAACTCGAGCCCGGCGAAGAAGGATTGCTAACAGAAGCAATACCAAAGTTCGAGCGCATTATGATCCAGACCGCACTGAAACAAACAGGTGGTAGAAAACGAGACGCATCCATTTTGCTAGGATGGGGTCGAAATACGCTGACCAGGAAAATAAACGAGCTGGGTCTGGAAAACGAGAGCCTCTCTGACTAAAAAACCCAATGATTCACCTAGCGCTCTACGAGCCAGAGATCCCACCCAACACTGGCAACATCATACGCCTTTGCGCCAACACGGGTTGCTCTCTGCATCTTATAGAACCACTGGGTTTCGAACTTGATAACAAACAACTGAGACGCGCTGGGCTCGACTACCGAGAGTTCGCGGAGGTTAAAACCTATGAATCCTATGAGCTTATGTTGCAGGCGCTCAATCCTGACAATATCTACCTATTTACCACCAAAGGGTCAAAGCCTCATTCAGATGTCAATTACAAGCGTGATGATCTGCTCGTCTTCGGTCCTGAAACTCGTGGGCTACCGGATCACATTCTGGGGTCCGTTGACGCGCAGCGACGCGTAAGGATTCCAATGCTGGATCAAAGTCGAAGTCTTAACCTTTCTAACGCTGCAGCAATCGCTGTGTATGAAGCCTGGCGCCAACTTGGGTACCCGGATGGCTATTGAATCTTGTCTTCCTTGCGCGCTTGTTCCGCAAGACTTTGTTGGTATATTGCGTCAAAGTTCACCGGGTTCAGCATCAACGGAGGGAAACTCCCCTTTAGAACCATGGAATCCACAACTTCTCGTGCATAGGGAAAAAGCACATTAGGACAGAAGCTACCCAGGGTGTGTAAACGTGCATTTTCCTCGAGACCATCTACGAGAAAAATTCCCGCCTGCTGCACCTCTACCAGATACATCACCTCGTCGTCCTCGGTAGCTGCCGTCACCGTCACATTAAGCACGACCTCGTAAAGACTGTTCTCGATTAACTCATGGCGCGAGTTAAGCTCCAGATTGACCTTGGGTTTCCACTGCCCCCGAAATCCATGCGGCGATTTAGGTGATTCGAACGATGCATCCTTTACGTAAATACGCTGGAGCGCGAATTGAGCTTTCTCTTCTTCAGCCATATAGTTCCAATGTCACATGCCTGGATCACTGTCGATACCAGCCAACAGACTGTCAAGGTTTCCCTGACGTTCAAGCGCATAGAGCTCGTCACATCCACCCACGTGGGTATCACCTATCCATATCTGCGGCACCGTGAACTGTTTGGATCTCTCCATCATTTCTTTGCGCATCTCCAGATCCCGATCAACAGCGATATCTTCAAACTCAACCCCCTTGCTGGATAACAAACCTTTTGCCCTTATACAAAACGGACAAAAACGGGTGCTGTACATGACCACTTTCTCGCTCACAGTCTATGCCTTCACTACTGGTAGATTGCTGGCCGACCACTCCGACATCCCGCCGGAAAGCCGCCGCACGTCCGTAAAACCCTGGGCCTTCAGTTTTTTACCAGCAGAACTCGAATGCTGCCCCATTTTACAAACAATTACCACGGGCTTCTCTTTATAATCCTCCAACTCCCCGATACGAGAGTCGACAGAGGCAAATGGCATATTTACAGCGCCCGCGATATGCCCCGCGCTATATTCCTTATTGTCCCTGATATCGAGAATGACCGCGCCTTCCCGGTTTACCAGGGTGACTAAATTAGTCGTGCCGATTGCCGCTCCGCCCTGCTTACCTTCGTTAACGAAAAACGCAACGAGCAGAAATATGAACACCCCAACAAGAATGAAGTGATTACCTATAAACTCAAAAAACTGTTCCATGATGCTGTAGAGATTTTAAAGTCGCGCAGTATACCGCAATCCTGCGGATAGCCGATGAACTATCGACAAGATCTTTGTAGAATCTCGGTTTACCTTCAGCGTGAATTGACCATGACCACACCCTACATCCTTATCGTGCTCGATGGCTGGGGCCATCGTAAGGGAGGACAGGACAACGCAATTGCCCTTGGCAACACGCCAACCTGGGATAACCTTTGGCAAAATAAACCTCATAGCCTGATTTCCGCATCCGGTTTCGATGTAGGACTACCCGACGGACAGATGGGTAACTCTGAAGTTGGCCATATGAACCTTGGTACCGGAAGAGTAGTAGATCAGGATTTCACCCGTATCAACAAGTCCATCGAAGATGGCAGTTTTAACAAGAACGAAGCGTTGCTCGATCTAACCTCTCAGCTACAGCAATCAGGAAAAAGCCTTCATATACTCGGGTTGCTGTCTCCCGGAGGGGTACATAGCCACGAATTGCAGATAAAAGCCGCTATCGATCTCGCTTTCAACCGGGGTGTGAGTAACGTGTACCTGCATGCATTTCTGGATGGTCGAGACGTACCACCAAGTTCTGCTGCATCTTCACTCGCAGCAGCTGAGGAGTGGTTTCAGGAACGAGGTACCGGTGGTATTGCCACAATAATGGGTCGGTTCTATGCCATGGATCGTGATCAGCGCTGGGATCGTACACAGAAGGCTTTTGATGCAATAACCCAGGCGAGCACCCCGTTTCATGAAACCGATGCACAAACCGCACTTAAGGCTGCCTACGACAGGGGAGAAACAGACGAATTTGTTCAGCCAACCACAGTCGAAGTGAATGGTGATTCCGTACATATAGATGATGGTGATGCGATCCTCTTTATGAATTTCAGAGCCGACAGAGCACGGCAACTAACCAGAAGTTTCATCAACGACAAGTTCAACGATTTCGATCGCGCATCAGCACCCGGACTTTCACAGTTCGTGACGCTGACTCAATACGCCGAAGACATTAAAACAAAGATAGCATTCGGACCCGCAAGCCTTAGAAATGGACTGGGAGAATATCTGAGCGATCTGGGAAAAACGCAATTGCGTCTCGCCGAGACCGAGAAGTATGCACACGTGACGTTCTTTTTTTCCGGCGGCATTGAAGCACCCTTCCCTTTAGAAGACAGGATCCTGATCCAATCACCAAAAGTTGAAACCTACGACCTGCAACCCACGATGAGCGCCCTCGAGGTTACCGACGAACTGGCAGGCGCGATCCTGTCGGAAAAATACGACCTTGTCATCTGCAACTACGCAAATGGTGATATGGTGGGCCACACGGGTGATCTTGACGCTGCGGTCGAAGCAGTCCAGTGCATAGACGGCTGTCTTGCCAGAATCGTCGACGCAGTTCAGCAGGTTTCCGGACATTGTCTGATCACTGCCGATCACGGAAATGTTGAACAGATGAATGATGCAGAAACCGGGCAGGCCCATACTGCCCATACCAATGAACTTGTACCCCTGGTTTACGTCGGGAACAAGGATCTTGTGCTAACAACCGGTACGCTGCGCGATGTCGCACCAACGCTATTAAATTTAATGGATTTGCCCAAACCGACAGAAATGACCGGTGAATCACTCATAGAGGCCACTGCCTGATGATGAAACCACTTTACTTGTTCACACTTCTCTCGCTATTGGCACCACAAGTGGCACTCACCCAGAACGCGAAATCTTCGGAGGAACTGGAAGCACAAATCAAAGCGATGGAATCGGAGATTCAGAAATACAAAGCGTTACTCCATAACACCAAAGATGAACACTCCGACCTTGAAAACGATTTGGAAAAATCGGAGAAGAACGTCAATGAACTGCAGAAAAAAATTGACACGATAGAAACAGAATTGACGACCGGTGAAGACAAGGTTTCTCGCCTCGAAACCAGGCAAAGAGAACTTCAGCTCCGAAAAACAGAACAACAACGCCATATAGAAAAGCAAATACAGGCTGCATATAAGATCGGCAAGCAGGAGTATCTAAAGGTAGCGCTTAATCAGGAAGACCCTAACGAGATCTCCAGGATGCTTACCTATTATGACTACCTCAATATGGCCCGCGCGGCAGAGGTGGAACGATTCCGATCCACTTTGACGCAACTGGAAACTGTCACTGGCAACATCGCAAAGGAAAACATGCAGCTACAAGCTAATCACGCAGCACTGGACCGCCAGCGTAGCCAGCTTCAGGTAGAGAAAGATCGCAAACTGATCGTACTGCGATCACTGAATCGTCGGATCGCAGAAACCGGCAGCGAACTAACTAAACTCGCGACCGACCGACAGCGTCTCGAACGACTCCTGGAACGAATTCACATCACTGATATACAGGTGCTCGACGACTCAATACCGTTCGAGAGCATGAAAGGGCAGCTGATGCTGCCCGTGGCTGGTACTATTAGCCAGTCATTCGGGGCAGATCGCAACATTGGTAAGATGCGTTGGCGCGGAATCTTCATAGATGCACCCGAGGGAGAACCAGTCCACGCGGTACATTATGGACGCGTGGTCTTCTCTGATTGGCTTAGAGGATTCGGTTTGTTGCTGATAGTTAACCATGGCAAGGGCTATATGAGCCTCTATGGACACAATCAGACCATCAACCGTGAGGCCGGTGACTGGGTCCTCGTCGGTGAAACCATTGCAACTGTTGGAAATACTGGCGGTCAAAACAAAACTGGTTTGTATTTTGAAATAAGGATCGATGGTACTCCGGCGGATCCACAAAGATGGTGTCAGACCCGTGCCGGCCGCGCCGCGTAATGAAACGCGGTCTAAACTAAGAGGAACAAAATGCTTAAGTTACGAACAATCTGGACTGCACTATTGTTGTCCATGCCCATGGTCGCGATATCTGCAGAGGATACCGATGCTACTGCCGAAACTACAGCAGACATGGAGACCGAGGTAACTTCCGAAACAGAAGCTACTCCAAAACCAGAACATAAGTCCGATACTGACGGCACCGCAAAACAAATCACATTCGCGCCAGACGAAAACGCAGAAGAAAGCGCAGACAATAAATCAGAGCTGAAGGCGCGGTTGCCGCTCAATGAATTAAGAATTTTCGCAGAGGCATTCAATCGAGTCAGCGCGCACTACGTAGAGGAAATAGACGATCGCACCCTGTTAGAAAGTGCAATAAAAGGCATGTTGTCTCAGCTGGACCCGCATTCCGCTTATCTGGACAAAGAGTCGTTCACCAGCCTGCAGGAAACAACAACCGGTAACTACGGTGGCCTCGGTTTGGAAGTCGGCCTTGAAGACGGATTCGTAAAGGTCATCGCCCCCATGGACGACACTCCGGCAGAAAAAGCTGGTATAGAGTCAGGGGATCTCATCATGCAGTTGAACGAGAAACCGGTTAGAGGCATAAGCCTGCCAGAAGCCATTGATTCCATGCGTGGTGAACCGGGCAGTGAAATAAAGCTGATGATACTGAGAAAGGGTGATCCGGCGCCAAATGAGGTTACTTTGATCCGCGAAGTTATCAAGGTCCCCAGCGTTCGGCAACGTTTCCTGGAAGATGGATACGGATATGTACGCATCGCACAGTTTCAAAGTGGAACTGGCAGCGAAGTCGCCAAAGCCGTGGATAAGCTGATCGAAGAAGAAGGCGATCTTAGAGGTCTGGTGATAGACCTTAGAAACAACCCAGGGGGCATCCTGCAATCTGCGGTTGAAGTCTCCGACATTTTTGTTGACGACGGTCTGATCGTTTACACCACAGGCCGGATATCCAATTCGGAATTAAGATTTAACGCCACCACACCAGATACCATCGAGGGCGTTCCCATCGTCGTATTGGTAAACCAGGGAACCGCTTCGGCTTCGGAAATTGTTGCGGGAGCACTTCAGGATCATGGACGGGCCGTCATCATGGGCACCAGTACTTTTGGCAAAGGTAGTGTGCAAACCATTTTGCCGCTAAATAACGAGAAGGCCATCAAGCTTACGACAGCGCTATATTACACACCCAGTGGTCGCTCCATACAGGCGGAAGGAATAACCCCTGACATCTGGGTAGATCGTTCGACTGTTACCCCTATCAAGAGAGATCCCTGGCGCCCGATCGAAAAGAACCTGCCGAAGCACCTGGAGAATGACAATGGCAGCGACAACGACGGAAGTGTGGCAGAAAACAGGAATCGTGGTAGCCTGGAGCTAGCTAGCAAGGACTATCAACTTAACGAAGCACTTACGCTACTTAAGGGTCTGAATATTTTGACCAGATCGAAACCCCAAGGATAATGCGCTATTGATTGATTCTCGCCAAGTCAAAGTACTACTTGGAGCAACCCTGGTCAGTTTGCTGCTGGCCCACCCCCCGACACCAAAGCGCAAGAACAGGAACAAGAGCAGGCCTATATCGCAATAATCATTGATGATATGGGCTATAACCTTGATCGTGGCCGCAAGGCAATCACCATATCCCCCGCTTCACTAACCTATGCGGTGCTCCCTAATAGTACCCATGGCACTTTGATTGCTCGTATGGCGCACGAGGCTGGCAAGGAAGTGATGGTCCATATGCCAATGGAAAATATCGCAAGCCTTCCGATGGGAAAGAACGTACTCACTCGAAGCCAACGCAAAGAAGAGTTTCAGGTAATCCTGGACAATTCTCTGGATAGCATTCCGTTCGCCCAGGGCGTCAACAATCACTTGGGAAGTGCGCTCACACAGGAAAGCGAAGCAATGCAGTGGTTCATGGAAAGCATTAGAAATCGCAGTATGTATTTCGTTGCCTCACGAACCACCGCAAAAACGATCGCTTTTAGCGTGGCGAGATCAAACAACCTGAGAGCAGCCAGCCGCGACGTATTTCTGGACAACGAACCGAATATCCACGCCATAGATAAGTCCTTCCAGAGACTCATAGAATTGCACAACGCAGGGGATCAGCTATCGCCATCGGACATCCCTATCCAGCCACGCTTCAGTACCTGGACATGGCAATTCCAAAAATGGAAGGTATTAAGGTAGTGACGATCTCTGATCTGATTATGCAACGTCAGATTGGGAAGGCACAGCCGCCGTATCAGACGCTCGCGTCAGACTAGTCCTGTGCCTTGGTTAGTGCGATGGCTTCCTGAAGATCAAGGGTACCCTCATATAACGCGCGACCGGTTATAACACCCGTTATACCCCCGAAGACCTTTTCGTCCTCTTCCACCAACACTTCGATATCCTTTAGGTCGGTTACGCCGCCAGATGCAATAACCGGGACACGCACGGCACTGGCAAGGTCCTTTGTCGCATGCAGGTTTATCCCACCCATCATGCCATCTTTACCAATATCAGTGTAAACAATCGCTTCTATACCATCGGCCTCAAACAACATCGCCAGACTCTTCACAGCAATGTCGGTCACTTCGGTCCAGCCTTTTGTGGCAACCATCCCGTGCAGGCCATCCAACCCAACAATGATATGGCCCGGAAAACGTTTGCACATCTCACCGACGAATTCAGGCTCCTCAACCGCCCGGGTACCGATAATCAGGTAATCCACACCGGCCGCAAGGTAAGCTTCAATCACCTCTGCGCTTCTAATCCCTCCCCCAAGCTGAATTGTCAGTGAAGGATGATTATGGGCAATAGTCGCAATAGCAGCTTGATTAACCGGCGCGCCTTCGAATGCGCCATCCAGATCTACCAAATGCAGTCGCTCGGCTCCCTGGGATACCCAGTGATCGGCCATCCCGACCGGATCTTCAGAATAGGTCGTGGTCTGATCCAGCTGACCCTGCTTAAGGTTAACGACTTTGCCATCCTTGAAATCGATGGCCGGTATGACCTGCATGACTAAAGCGTACCCTTGGTAGATGGCATTACATCAGCCATTCTCGGATCAGGCTCGAGAGCCATCCTCAGCGCTCTGCCGAATGCCTTAAAAACGGTCTCGATCTGGTGATGTGCGTTATCACCTTTGAGGTTATCAATATGCAAAGTCACAAGCGCGTGATTAACGAACCCCTGAAAAAATTCGTGGAACAGGTCAACGTCAAAGTCACCGACCTTAGGTCGATCGAAAGTGACGTCATAGCTCAAACCTGGTCTGCCGGAAAAATCTACGACAACACTGGATAGTGCCTCGTCCAGAGGGACATATGCATGACCGTATCGACGAATACCTTTTTTATCACCCACCGCCTGTAGCATCGCCTGACCCAGCGTTATCCCAATATCTTCCACAGTGTGGTGCGCATCTATCTCAAGGTCACCATCCGCACGAATATCCAGATCTATCAGCCCGTGCCGTGCAACCTGATCCAGCATGTGCTCCAGAAACGGAATGCCGGTCTGCAGCGTCCGCTCACCAGCACCGTCAAGATCGACCTCGACGCTGATCTTGGTCTCAAGTGTGTTTCGTTCAACTTTACCTGTGCGCATCTTCTGTCCACAAAGTACCTGGGAGGCGAGGCATTATACCCCTCATCGCCAGCTAGGCCAGCGCGCTACCGTAGGGAAGATACCGATTGTCGGTATTGGCTTTGATCCATTTACGGAGTTCCGCATCGAATGCACCACGATCTTTGAGTACCTTTACCAGATAGATCACGGGATTTTTGTTGCCCGCTTCCCAACCCGGAAGCTGCATTTCAGCGAGCGTGAAAAAATGAATCACATCGACCAGCACCTCATCACTAACGTTCTCGGCCGCCCCAAAGGCATCAGCTTCCTGGCGCATCAATTGTGCCTTATCCTTGATCCAGGTTTCATTCAGATCATTCAATGCCTCACCGCTGCGAGACACCTCAGCCAATTCCTGGAGAAGTGCCTCGTCGATGGACAAGGGCTTTTGCGGCTCCCAGACATCAATCGCCATTAGAGCAACCTATTGTAGCTTTGGCGTAATAACGCCCAGCTCAATCGAAGTCTCGACTACATCCCGAATGGTTTCCTCAACCGGTCGGATCGTCGCACCAAGAACAGACTTGGCTTTCTTACAGTCATTGAAAGACTTGTTCTCAACTGTGATGGGGTCACCCTTGCTGGTTACTGTAGCGGGCTCTCCAACAACAAAGTTTGGAAATAGCTCTTTAATCACACCGGTGACTTCAGTCCCGAGACGCATCGCGGAACGTCCACCAGTCCCATGCATAACGTAGCGTGGCCCGCCATGGGACTCGATATGATCGGCTGAAGACTCTGCCGCAAGGCGCTGCGCTTTTACCAGATCACGCACGTCAATGATGTTGTAGTACCTATCGTATTTACTCGGGAAATTTGGCTCCTCGCCTGCTGCAAGTCGACCAATTTGTTCGATCCACTGACCTACCTGAGCTTTGAACAGTATCGGCCCGCAGATCATCGCAGGGTTCATGGAAATCGCATCCCACTTACCACTCGCTTCAGCGGCCTCCCTGACAAGATGCTCGGTATCAACTTTACTTCGGCCATAGGCATTGGCTTCCCACAGATCAGGGTCGACATCATCGGAAGCCCAATCGGTCTCGGTCCATTCATACCCATCAGGTACGGTTTTAACACCCGTAACAGCCGCAGTTGAACTGGTATAAATCAATCGTTTAACGCTACCACTCGCATTAATGGCATCGATGACATTTTGCGTACCCGCGATACCACCCTTGTACACATCGTCTTCACGGTGACCACTTCCTAGTGGTTGAGACTTACCGTCCGCCGAATTTCCCAGTACAGCTGCAGTATGAAATACGCCGGAACAGCCCTTAAATGCGTCGTGATATGAGCCCGGCGAAAAAAGATCACAGCCGTCAACAATCTCTACATTGGGTAATCGCTCAAGATACTGAACGCAGTCCTGACCACGCCATGAGCTGGCATCACGAATACAAGCGCGAACCTGATATCCGTGCAGGATTAGTTCACGAACCAAATGGGCGCCAGTGAAACCGGAACATCCGGTAACCGCGACCGGGCTATCTTTATGGGAAATTGCCGACATAGTTCAGTTCCTAGAAAATTTAGCCCGCAATTGTATATTTTTCCTGAACCAAGAGCGACGAACGGGGCAGGGCCATGCGCATCTATTCAGTTTGCAAATCCGCGATACCTGTTTCAACTCGTGCGCTCTTCGCTTCATCAAGCCACCACAGGTGCGGAAAACCCACCCAGTTCATATGTTCCCTGCCAAGCGGGGGGTGGCCAAATCGATCCCAATACACAATGTGTCGCGCAACAGGATGGCCGTCAGGAATGAGGTAAAAATTCCATAGGAGCACACGATCAAGCGCCCTGCCTGCCGCGTTCATTTCTTTTTCCGTAGTCGCACGAGCCACTTTCTCAATCAGATAATCAACGACCGGATTCTTGATACCAGCATAGTTCGTCATGTTTACCGGATCCGCACTCTTCGCGGCGAACTGACTACGCATTCGATCAGGAAAGGGGACCCGGTACGTATAGAACTTGCGAACCGTCGTATCATAATCGTAAGTCCTGAGGCGATTGGTCATAATGTTTGTCTCAACCTTGCGTATCACCGCATCGATTCCAAGGCGCCTCAGGTTATCCACAAACGGTGTGAGCATGCGGTCAAACATTTGCGTGTCTACCACAATCTGAAACGCAAGGCGCTCACCCGTCTTTGCGTTAACACGCCGAAAATCTTTCACGATCCAACCGGCATCCCGCAGCAGTTCATCCGCATGGTTCAAAGCGTTTCGGTTGCGACCAAACGGTTCGTTTCTTGGTAAGTCTACCGGCTGTGTAAACACACGTTCCGGAACGCTATCGCGAAACGGTTCAAGCAGCTCGACCTCATCTGCTGAGGGCAGGCCCTTCGCCTGCAGGCCCGAGCGCATAAAATAAGAATTGTTCCGGTCCATACCATCGTGCCAAAACACTCGGTTTGCCCACTCAAAATTGTACGCGAGCGTCAGTGCTTCTCTGACACGTATGTCATCGAAGGGGGCCCTTCGAGTATTAAAGACAACCCCATAGTGCATACCATAGGATTCACCCATCTGATAGGACTCTTTGTTGAACAGACCTTCCCGCAGGCCAACAAAGTCATAGGCGGTGGCAAACGTCTTTTCGTCCTGATCCCGGTAATAATCAAACACCCCGGCCCGCAGAGCCTGCAACATCACATTCTTATCGAAGAAATACATGAACTCATAGCGGTCGAAGTTGAACTTGCCTGCATTGACGTTAAGGTTTCTGCCCCAGTAATCCTTCACCCGTTCGAACACTACCTTACGTCCTATATCCACTTCCGTGACTCGATAAGGTCCGTTACCCAGGTGTGGCACTAACGTCGTTTCCCCAATATCATTTTCCTGCCAGTAATGCCTGGGCAATGTCGTAAACCGGGTCGACTGAATAATAAGCTGGGATGTTTTCTCAACGGTATCGCTGAAGTGAAAAGTAAACGAGCGAGATCCAACTCGTTCCAGACGAACAAAGTCTGCATAGGCGATTCGCCAGGTGATCCCTGCCTTGTTCTTGATCATGTCAAACGTCCATTCGACGTCATCCATAGTAACCGGAACACCATCGTGCCAATAAGCATCATCGCGCAGCGTATAGGTAACCCAGCTGAGGTCGTCGGCAACCTCAATGCTCTCTGCAAGGGCGCCGTAATAGGACGCCAGTTCATCCTCTGATTTTTTCATCAGAGGATCATGAGTAATCGCGCCTATCCGAGGGTCCATACCTGCGGCCAGTACACCCTTATCGACGTAGGGGTTTAGATTGGTAAACGTGTATACATCTGCCGCTTTTACCGTACCGCCCTTGGGGGCATCAGGATTAACATAATCGAAGTGTTTCATGTCTTTCGGATATTTCAGATTACCGAAATAGGCGAATCCATGACTTGGTTCTCTTGCGGTGGCACTTAGACAAACAGCATTGGAAAAAACAAGGATAATCGCAATCCCCAGCCAGCGTTGAATCATATTTAGAGGTGCCTCAGATAACTTTCAGGATCGTTCAGGAACGCTTTGGTGATTGCCACGTGTTCCACATCTTCCCAGGAAACCTTCTCGATGGGGTGTGCATCAAAATTCCAGATTTCCGCGTCGGGTAATGCGATCAGTATGGGTGAATGTGTGGCAATAATAAACTGGCAACCCTGGTTCACCTTCTCTTTTAGTATGGACAACAAGCTGAGTTGATGAATGGGTGATAGTGGGGTCTCGGGCTCGTCCATCAGATAGAGACCATCTTCAAGCACCCGCTCGTTGAACATATGGAGGAACCACTCGCCATGAGATCGGCTATCGGGGTCCGCTCCATAGCGATTCTGCAATGCCATTCGCTGACCTCGAACCGAGCCCATGGCTCGCCTGCGCCCTTCCCCTGTCAGGGTCTCGTCAAAATGACGCTCCATATCTTTGAGGTCTGCCAAGTTGTCTTTCACGCGCAGGGTAAAACCCATGGCATCTTCCGCACGAAAGAACAAACGTCGCTTGGCCTTTCGCGATTTAGTAAAGGTAAGTTCTGCCGCAAGTCGCTTGGCAGGAAGCAGCATGTCGTCAAAGTTCGCATCCGATCTACCGATCGCCGGGCATTCCATGCCGACCGCAATCGCTTCCATTACAGTTGACTTACCGCTGCCATTTTCGCCTACAAGAAAGGTGACGGGGGGCTCAAATTCCAGCTCGCCGATGCTCTCGACAGCGGGCAGGGTAAATGGAAACTCATTGGGCAAACCGTCTGTACGTTTAAACCCAATCGACCTCAAATAATTCATAACTATAATGTTACTCATTTGGAACGGTGAACTGTGAATATTTTCTAGGTTAGGGTGTTAATAGCATGTATAAAACACGGCATGAACTTAACAACATGAACAGTACTACATGACCGGTACTATATGACCAGGACCAGCCGCCGACTGGCCATTTGGGGATCGATTCTCGGACTGAATCTTTTAGTCTTTCTGGTAATCATTCCTCAGGGCCAGTTTGGCCCACTTTATCAGGATAAATGTAGTCACTGCCACGGGAAGGATTTAGCAGGCGCTCCTCTCGGACCACCCCTCGTTGGGGCACACCTTAAGCACGGTGACACCGTCGAGGCGATTAGCCACATCATCGCGAACGGTAAAACGGGGATGCCCGCATTTGCAGAAACGCTCGATGAAAGTGAAATCCAAAGCCTGGCAATCTACATCACCGAGCAGCGCGCCGGTCTGTCGCAAACAGATCTAAAGATAACCGCCCCGCTGGTGATACCCCAAAAACGGATCGATAGTGAATTACATGATTTCCGCCTGGAAACGGTGGCAACAGACCTGAACCCACTGCCATTTTCAATTGCACCGATGCCTGACGGACGCATCTTACTGACCGAGCGAGGTCGTGGTCTAAGTATTTTGAGTCAGGACGGCAAAAAGTCCGACCTGATGCCCGGTGCACCGACCGGCTTCAATGATGCCATCGGCATCCCGTTTGTTGGCTTGAAGTTTGGCCTGGGCTGGATGATGGATGTGGCACTACATCCAGACTACGCGGTAAACGGTTGGATCTACCTTCAATACGGTGATCGGTGCAGTCGATGCAATGAGGCCAGCAAGAACGGCAAGGACGTCGCCATGAATAAATTGATTCGTGGCCGAATCAAAAACGGCAGGTGGGTAGAGCAACAAACAATATGGCAGTCCGACAAGTCGTTTTATACCCAGACGACAGACATGTCGGCGGGTGGAAGGATAGCTTTCGACGACAATGGCCATGTTTTCATAAGCGTTGGTTTTAAGGGACCGATGAACTACATCGGCATTCAGGATCTATCGACTCCCTGGGGCAAGACCCACCGAGTGTTCGATGATGGTCGTATACCCCTGGACAATCCGTTCGTTAACACCCCAAACGCACTGAATTCAATTTGGACCTATGGGCATCGTAGTCCACAAGGTTTGGAGTTCAACAAACAAACCGGGGAACTATGGGGAACTGAAATGGGGCCACGAGGCGGCGACGAGGTGAACCTGCTCCTCCCAGGCCGAAACTACGGTTGGCCACTGACTTCAAAAGGATTGAACTACGATGGATCGCCAGTGGACTACGGCACCCAGCTGGGGTTATCAGTCGATGCAATGGATATTGAACAACCAATAGTTGATCTTACCCCCTCCCCCGCTGTCTCCAGTTTCATCATTTACAATGGTGGTGCCTTTCCCAAATGGAGGCAAAACCTTATCGTAGGTTCGCTCAAGGCTACTACCCTGTATCGAATGGTCCTGGTAGATGGCGCGCTGATCCACCAGGAAACATTGCTGAGCGATCTTGCCAGGATCAGGGATATCGAGTTAGATATTGCAGGAAATATTTACGTATTACTGGAACACGCCAAAGGGAGTCAGGTCATTCGCCTGATTCCCAATTAAGTCACTAACGGAGACTAACCATGGAACAACAGCCAGAACTCAATCCTTGGGTTTCAATGTGGACAGAACCCCAGGCTACCATACGGCAGATACTGGATCGAGACCCTACTCACCTGGTGTTGATACTGGCACCGCTGCTTGGAATAGCCGAAGCACTAACTCGCAACTCGGCGCTAGCGTACAGCAGCATTGAAGCATTCGTTGGTCTAGTCGTGACAGGAGCAATCCTGGGAGTCGTGATCCTCTACCTGGGTGCGTATCTGATTAGATGGACCGGTGGCTGGATGGGTGGTACGGCGAGCCTGGTTTCGATACGAGCAGCCTACGCGTGGTCCAGCCTGCCAAAAATCCTCTCAGGTATTCTACTGCTGGCTGCATGGGGCGTTGCTGCACTAATGCCAGGACCGATTGCCGGCATGGATCTCGCCGTGATTCTAATGATCGTCACTCTGGCTGTCTGGGGTGTAGTCCTGCATTGTCACTGTCTGGGTGAAGTTCAGGGGTTCTCTGCCTGGAAAGCGCTTGCAAACTCAATTCTCGCGTTGCTGCTGGGCATTGTGCCGATCATGCTCCTGGTCTGGCTAGCTACCGCTATATAGAAGCCCGACAGAATAGAAGCCCGACAGAACCAAATATTGGCGTTTTTTGGTCAGAAAGTTGACGGACGTCACAGAAATGATCCAAGAAACGTATTAAATTTTTCCCTGCTTGGAAGTTGTACGGGACTCGAAAGCTAAAGCACCAGTTAGAGCCCCAATGTTGGCCCCAAACTTGCAAGATATTTAATAGAGCGCGAGCCAGCCCTCGGAGAATCGACCCCCCCTCAACGAGATTCTCCAGGGCCCTCGCCCTCGACTTTCCTACCCAGGTTTATGGATACCTTCACCACAAACAAAGTCGTAAAGATTCGCGACGTTCATCTGCATGACCCTTGGAGTCCAGTGTTCAATGCCAATGTCCATCGGATAGCGATCCGTCATCCCTGTCAGCTCTTTGATCGCAACATCTTTTTCCATACCACGATTCACCGCCTGCGAGACATAATCCACCCACTCCTCTATGAATGCAGACTGCTCACTCAGCACCTTCTTGTCGCAGACCGCACCATGACCGGGCACAAAAACCTCCTCGTCCAGATCTCGAAGCAAGCCCAACGAGTGCTGCCACTGGTCAGGGTCCAGGCAAAGACCGGACGCCGAAACGTCGATGACCAATCCGTCAAAATTAGTGCCTTCCAGTTCAGGGGACGGACCTTCCAGAATACGTACCGTGGCCTTCCCATCACTAGCCTGGCGAACTTCCTTTCTGTTCTCATTGTCCATCTACAACCTGCTCTTACGTCAACATCCCGTTTTTCTGGAACGGGAGAGGAATTAAACATCATTCTCATGCAGGTGCAAAGTATCCCACTTGCACATCCCTCACCCCACGTGTACTTTCGTGCGCTCAATATCGAATGTTCAGGATCTAACCAATGGAATTAGCAGGAAAAGTCGCAGTCATCACTGGTGGCATTGGTGGAATAGGCCGTGCAATGGCTCAGGCATTTTTGGCTGAAGGTGCGCGCGGCATCATGTTGGCTGATCTCGATGCTGATGCGGTTGCATCTGCAGCAGCAGAACTGGGTTGTGAAGGCATGGCCTGCGACGTCACTGACGAAGCGCAAATTCAGTCGCTAGCGGCTGCGGCTGCGGCGAAGTTTGGTCAGATCGATCTGTTTTGCTCAAATGCGGGTGGACCGAGCGTGGGAACGATCCTCGATATAACCGACGATGATTGGCAAAAGCAGTGGAATCTGCATGTCATGGCACATGTTTACGCGGCGCGTACGGTGGTTCCCGGGATGCTTGAGCGTGGTGAAGGCTACCTGCTGAACACTGCCTCTGCTGCGGGATTACTAGCAGCTTTGGGCGGAGGGGCATACACGGTGACCAAGGCAGCATGTGTGAAGCTGTCCGAATTCCTGGCAATTACCTATGGGGATGATGGTATTGGTGTTTCAGTGTTATGCCCACAGGGAGTTAATACGGCAATGGGCCCGAAGTCGCTTGGCGACGGTCAGACTGATGGCATTATGGAGCCTGAAGACCTTGCGACTGTGGTCGTCGAGACCATTCGTGAAGAACGCTTTCATGTGCTTCCCCATCCCGAGGTTGAGGAATACGTGCGCCGCAAGGGAGACAATATTGATCGCTGGCTCCATGGTATGCGTCGGCTACGCAGGACGTCTCTCGGAGAAGAGTAAGAATAATGCGGTCAGACCAATATGAAGAACCTTTTGATCGTCATAGGAGTTTTCGCGGTTACAGTGATCAACGCCCACTGGCATCATCGACGCAGTTAGCTGCCTCGGCACCATAGCCGATATACCCGCGATAGGCTTTTTCCAGTTCAGCGAAAAGAAAATCAAACTCACCGCCGCGGAGTGACTTCAGCCCCGGACAGATGCCGTCAGCATCGAGCAATGGCAACACGGCACCAAAGAGTATTGGCGTAATCAACACATAGCTATCCAGCGACACCTCGATCATCCCGCAGGTGCGAACCGGTTTTAGGATGCGAAGAGATCCTCTACCCGCCAGCCAGGCCCCCAGTCCTACTACTCAATTGCTGTGGCGAATATCGCATATTTACTGGTGCAGACGAAGCTTATTAGACACTGGTAATATTCAGGTTTGAATCATAGTTTGGAAGCCCAATGGAATTTCAATTTACCGGCGAGCAGGAGCAGTTTCGCGAGTTTGTTCGTCGCTTTTTCAACGACACGACGCCGACCACAGAAGTGCGGCGAATTATGGAGACCGAGAGCGGTTTCGATGAAAGCATCTGGCAAAGACTTGCAAACGAGCTTTCTCTCACCGGTATCAGCATCCCCGAAGCCTACGGCGGTTCAGGATTTGGCACCGTCGAACTCGGTATTGCCATGGAAGAAATGGGCCGCTGCCTCTATCCCTCACCGTTTCTGGCATCCAGTGTACTTGCCGCCAAGGCACTTGAATTTGTCGCCGGCGAGAATCAAAAAGCGGAATTACTACCAGCCATCGCGGCCGGAGAGAAAATCGCCACCCTCGCGTTTCTTGAGAATGAAGGCGCACCGGTAGTCACTGATATTAATTGCACGGCACAAGGTAGCGACAGCGAATTTAAACTGGATGGCACCAAGCAATTTGTGCTCGATGCCACCGTCGCTGACTATTTTCTGGTTACCGCGATGACCGACAAGGGCCTGTCATTGTTCCAGGTCGATGGTTCGACTGCGGGACTAAACATAAACGCACTAAAAGTCATCGATCAAACGCGACGTGTTTCGAGAGTAGAACTCAACAATACTCCCGGGGAATTGATTGGCGAAGAAGGCGCCGCCCAGGACGGGTTGGAACAGGCACTCAATATCGCTTTTCTCGCGCTCGCCAACGAATCTGTCGGCGGTGCCGAGAGACTCTTTGAAGACACGCTGGAATATACGAAACTGCGCCGCCAATTCGGTCGCACCATCGCTTCTTTTCAGGCCATCAAACACAGGATGACGGAGTACCTGCTCAACGTGGAACTCGCCAAGTCAGCAGCGTATTACACTGCTGAGGCAGCGGACATTGGTGCGGAAGACCTGGCCAAGCTCGCGAGCATTGCCAAAGCCAGCGCATCGGAAGCATATCTGCAGGCCGGTATCGAATCGATACAGCTGCATGGCGGCATTGGTTTTACCTGGGAGAACAACACCCACCTCTGGTTCAAACGGGCCAAGAGCTCGGAAGTATTTCTAGGTGACCCGGCCTGGCATCACGCGCGCATGATCGAGCGCATGGTAGAGGAGCAGGCAGCATGATTAACGAACAAACTGTACGCAAAGAAGTACGCGCCTGGCTCGAAGAGCACTGGGACCCAAACCTGTCGTTACTCGAATGGCGCACCAAACTTACCGATACCGGTTGGGGGATGCCCGACTGGCCAGAGGAGTGGTACGGCAAAGGTTACCCGCCTTTACTCGCCGCTGCAGTAGAAGAGGAGTTTGTTCGCTTTGGCGCAGTTGGTGTCGCCAAGGCAGGTATTCGCCTTCTTGCTGGTGCCACTCTGCTCGAACATGGCAGCGAGGATCAGAAAAAACAGTTCCTGCGCCGCATACTCACCGGTGAAGATACCTGGTGTCAGCTATTCAGCGAACCGGGCAGCGGCTCCGACCTTGCCGGTTCAACGACCCGGACTGTAAAAGAAGGAGACCACTGGATTGTCAACGGCCAAAAGGTCTGGACCACCAGCGCACACCACGCGGACTGGGGACTACTGCTGGCAAGAACCGACTGGGACGCGCCAAAGCACAAAGGCCTTACCTACTTCGTCATTGATATGCATCAGGACGGCGTAGTCACCAAACAGCTGCGCCAGATGAATCACCATGCGTCATTCAACGAGGTCTTTATGACCGATGCAGTCGTTGAGGCACATCATCAGGTAGGTGAACTAGGACAAGGTTGGGGCGTCGCATTAACTACGCTGGCCCATGAAAGGCGTCGCGCTGATGGACTGCAACCCATGGCCTCGGCAAAAGATACAGAGATTGATCGCTCTGGCTCCATATACAAAGAAGAACGCGCTGAAAATGACGTGATGATGGCGCCCTATATCTGGTATCCACAACGCGCGGGTCGGGTAGATCTTGCGCTGCCCAGAGCAATTGAAACCGGAAAGATAGATGATCCCACCGTTGTGCAGGAACTGGCAAGATTGCTTATTTTATCCAGCAGCGCGGAGTGGACCGCAAGACGAGCGAGAGCTGCGCAGCAGGCCGGTAAACCCCAGGGCCCGGAAGGATCCCTGGGTAAGCTAGCAGCAAGCCAGGTTGCCCGTGCCGCCGCGCGAGTGCATACGGCGGTATCCGGCGCTGACTCCATGCTTATGGACGAAGACAGCCCACGGGATGGCATCATTGGAGAGATTCTTATTTCTGTACCAGCGGTTTCCATCGCCGGCGGTACGGATGAAATACAGCGAAATATAATCGCGGAGCGGGTCCTCGATATGCCCAAGGAAGCCAGATCCGATACCGGTCCATTTAAGGACGTACTGAAAAACTGAGGCGAGCAAATGAACAGGTTTGAAGATAAAAGCGTCGTCGTCACCGGAGCAGCGTCCGGATTCGGCGTTGCTATCGCGAAAAAATTTGCAGAAGAAGGCGCCAGCGTGCTGCTTGCAGATATCAACCTGGAAGGCGCAGAAAAAGTCGCGGCTGAAATACCCGGCTCAGTGGCAATCAAAGTCGATGTATCAGACGAAGAAGATAACAAGGCAATGGTGCAGGCGGCGGTTGATAACTTTGGCAAGATCGATGTCATGTGCTGCAACGCCGGTGGCCCTCATCGGGGTGCCTACATGACGCGCATGGAAGTGGAAGATTTCGACCGGATGTGGGCAATCAATGTTCGCAGCATATTTCTTGCGACCAAATACTGCGTTGAGCACATGCCTCCCGGTAGTAGCATCATTAGCACCGCATCGATCGCCGGCAAACGCCCTCGTAAGGGACTGACGCCTTACAACGCGTCCAAAGGCGCCGTGATTACCTTGACCAAAGGCATGGCCCTGGAACTTGCCCCCAACATCAGGGCGAACTGCGTCTGCCCTGTTTCTGCGCCAACCGGTTTTGATATGACATCAACCGGCAAGGCAGAGCTGTCCGAGGACATGGAAAAAATGGTGATCGACGGTATTCCACTCGGTCGACGAGCCACGCCTGAGGATGTGGCGGATGCGTACGCGTTTCTCGCATCCGATGAAGCAAAATTCCTGACGGGCGTCGCATTAGACATTGATGGAGGAAGGTCTATCTAACCGCCGCTATCGGGCATCTCAAACCCACGCACAATCACCTGCATCGCAAGTTCCGGACGGTTTTTTCTCGCTTCGATGTACGTTGGATGCTGCCAATAGTCTACAAGTGACTGTACGCTCGGATGAGCGCGCACGATGACGCCGCCCGGAAATGGCCACTCACCTTCCAGCAGGCGTAAAGCTTCCGCTGAAGCTACTTGCGCAATCAACTGCGGTTTGTAACCCCGATCTATGCCACCTGCAATCTCGCTATATTTCTTCAGGTCATAGCCTTCGAATTCACTTGCAGCAGGAGGACAGGTTATCGAATAGGCAAGCACGCCTTCAGCCGGTGGCTCTCCCTGTTCATCAGGGTCAGCGCCTTCAAGGACGGCAACAAAATGAAGCGTACCGGACTTTAGCTGTTGCCGTACTTTGATCGCTTCCTGGTACTCCTCCGAAAACCAGAATGCTTCGAGCCCTTCTACCGATGGAAAGCGCTCTATAGCAATAGCCTGATATGGGTAGGAACCTTCCAGCACTTCCATTTTATTAGCGGGATCTGCACTACCAGTCGCAACCATTCCTATGGTGACTCCCGCACGTTCCATCGCCTTACCGCCAAGTTCCTGATATTTCTGGGTGCCCTCAATATCTTCCTGATCCGGTTCTCCGAACCTGGTTATGCCCACCAAAAGATACGCTGGTCTGGG
The DNA here is from genome assembly GCA_913045175.1 of uncultured Gammaproteobacteria bacterium. Lineage (GTDB taxonomy): Bacteria > Pseudomonadota > Gammaproteobacteria > Pseudomonadales > Azotimanducaceae > UBA7455. Next base: position 30,170 of record CAJWQG010000030.1, read on the forward strand.
ATCGCTCATAACTGCTCCTCAAATCGCATTGCCGCCGAAATGGTGCACCATTCTACCTTACTTGCCCTGCGCCACGGCTCACCACTGATTCGTCGCTGCTATATCCCAGGCCTTGATCGACTCCACTTTCATTGAACCACCCTTGCTAAAAAGTACGACGCCGGTGCTATCGTCCCGGGTTGGATAAACGTACTGGGTAACGCATTGCCGTCTGTTGGCGAAGATTTCGATCACCGAGCGATCGATGAAAATACGCAGTTCCAGTTTCTCACCGGGTTCAAGTTCAAGTGGCGCAACCTGTTTCGTAACAACCGGATTCTCGTCGCCGAAGATCATGGTGTAGTAGTAGTGCTCCATGGTCTCGTCCAGCGTCGACTTTTCCAGGTCAATCGTAAGCTCTCCGGTTGATGGAGAATACTCAATCAGCGTTTGTTCTTCGCCGTCCGAAGACGCGCAGACTTTAAGGCCAACAACGTCGGCATCTTGCGGGTCGATAGTTACGTTGAGCTCCAATGTGTTGCCAGCAAAACCATCGAGACGCACATTCTCGTCATCACTAACCTTAATATTTCGTTCCTGTCTTTCTCTAAGACGCAGCCGCTCCATCTCTTCCACCGGTTCAATTAGCAGCGTTCCATCATCATCAAGAGATAACACACGAGGCAGCGACATGAAGCCGCTCCACCCGTAACTCGGTGGATTAGTGAACTCAGTAATATGAAGCGGCTCATTTCTTTCCAGAATCCATGACCACATGATGCGACGACCCTTGTCGTCAAGCAGCGACTCCGGCGCGAAACAGGTGCCGCCAGGGAAATTCATGCGCTGATGCACTTCCGGGTAAAACTGGTTATCCCGATAGTCACCAAGATAGATGCGGGCGCCGCGGGTATGACTAATGCACAGCAGCGCATACTTGTCGCCCAGCTTGAAAAAATCAGGACAGGACACGTCCTCCCAGTCAGCAACATCCGGCATATTGTTGGCTAGAAACGGCCCCACGTATTCCCAATCATGCAGATTCTGAGCCTTGAATAATGCCGGGGTCGGACCACCGAAGATCGCATAGTGCTCGCCGTTTTCTGTCCAACCGTGTGGATCCCAGGAGCTATAAAGTTTTCCTTCCGGACTGTCTTTTGCGGGAATCGGAATAATCGGATTCGATTCCAGCTTGGTCCAGTTATCGAGTTCAGGTTCAGAACAGGTCGCTATGCAGTTGCCTGCGCCAACACCGTGATAGAGCATCGTTGGTACGCCTTCATTGTTGATAAAGCAGTTACCACTAAACATCGACCTGTCCGGGTCACCAGGTATCAGTGCAGGTTTGTGGTACCGCCAATGCAACAGGTCGACACTTGAGGCATGTCCCCAAACGTCAAAATTTCGCTCTTCCTTGGAGTGTCCAACCGACCGATCATCATTCTGATAGATGTAACAAAGATGGTATTTACCCTCCCAGAAGATTGTCCCGTTAGGATCGAAGGGCATGCCGCGTCCTTCAGGATTCGTGAAGTGGTAGGTAGGTCTATGCGGATCATCGAGGAGAACATGGCGAAACTCCCGCTGCGCCTCTATCAATTCTATTAAGCGCTCCCGGTCTGGCTGGGTACCACTCACTATTGCTCTCCTCAATTAGTTTATGACTCAATCACGTGCACTTGTTAAACTGCCCGTTTTTCCAGTGCAGAGGAGAGTCTAGAGTGAAACCTGCTGTTGAGGCAAAGGTGAATATCGCCTTTGAGCCAGCCAACTTACAAGACACTGCATACAAAGGCTGGATCGCCGATCGGATGCAAATCAACGTTGAGAAACGTCTGTTGCAACTTGACCTAGACATGATTCTAGAACCGTTCATCCATCGACCCGGCAAACAATGGTGGGCCGGCGAACATGTCGGCAAGTATCTGCACGCGGCAACCCACGCCTGGTGGTTTACTGGAGATGATCGGCTGATGGAGCGAATGGACTCTGTGGTAAAAAGACTCATCGAGACACAGCTGCCCAATGGATATCTGGGAACATACAAAGAAGAAGACCAGTTCGGTCAGGGAGACGGGCTTGGCTGGAACTTCCCGGTTTGGGACGTCTGGACACACAAGTACAACCTGATCGGATTGCTTACCTACTATCAGGCCACCGAATACCAACCCGCATTAGACGCCAGCAGGCGCGCGACAGATCTGATGTACGACCTCTACGTCGCACAGAACAAAAGCTTAAGACTCGCAAGCGCCCACATGGGCATGGCTGCCACCAGCGTGCTTGAACCCATCGCCATGTTGTATCGAATCACTGGGGAGCCCCGTTACCTGAAGTTTTGTCACAGGATTGTCGACTCCTGGGAAGACGAAAGTGATCCTGAAACATGGATGTATGACGACGGTTGTCACCTGCTCAACAGTCTTTTGGCAGATGGAAACGTTTACAAGGCTGCAAATCGAAAAGCGTATGAGATGCTGTCAAACCTGGTGGGTCTGCTTGAGCTCTATCGACTCGATCCGGACGAGCGCTTCTTTACCGCGTGCAAAAAAGCGTGGGACGACATCGTAAACAAGCGCCTCTACATAACAGGAACTGCCAGTTACCACGAACAATTCACACCGGACAACAGAATGCCCCCTGGTCAGGCGCTTGGTGAGGGTTGTGTGACAGTCACCTGGCTACAGCTTACGCGCCACCTGTTGGAGTTGACAGGTGAAGTGCAGTACGCCGACGAACTCGAGCGCACCATTTACAATGCCCTACCAGCAGCACAATCACCCCTAACCGGGGAAGTGACCTATTTCTCACCGCTTATTGGCAAAAAGTACTACAACGGGCACGACGAAAAAATGGATCCGGCAATTTCCTGCTGCTCCAGCAGCATCCCGCGTGGCATCGCCATGATTCCAACCTTTGCCTCCGGCACACTGAACGGTATACCCGCATTGCTGCAATACATTCCTGGCAAACATGTACTGAATTTTGACCAGCAAACGGTCACGTTAAACGTGACAGAAGACTTTCCACAGACGGGAGATTTCGAGATAGAAGTAGAAATTGACGAGCTAGCTCAGTTTCCAATCATTCTGCGCGCCCCTGACTGGGCACCGGGATTCGAGGCAAGCATCGAAGGAACAACCTACACACCAACAGATTTCAGGTTAATCGAAATTGATCGTACCTGGTCGCCCGGTGACAAAATACAGGTCCGGATTCCTCTTGAGATTCGTCGCGTACCTGACCCCGATAAAACCAGCGACGCCGTCGCGTTTGTCAGGGGACCCCAGGTGCTTGCCACAGATACGTCCATTGATGCTGAAGGCGGCATTCCCGAATCCGACTGGTGGGGCGATACGCTGCATACACTAGTCGTGAAACAGAACGGAAGCGACACGGAGTTCAAACTTATCGCTTTCGCGGATGCGGGACAGCACAAGGAGGAATACGCGGCACTACATAAAGGGATCAAACTTAAGTAACTTTTCCCACTCCCTGATCACGCCAGGTGTCATGTTAAACAAGGGATGAGGCAAGGGAGATGCTTTAATCGATTCGTTGTGCCGTTCCCGGTCGCGCACCTCCAGCTTCTTTAACAAGTGCTGCCACTCATACGCCAGTTGTCCATTCGACTCTTCTATCAAATCCACATCGTGGGTTGATGGGATTTTGCTGACATCGAACTTGTACTCACGTGTCTTGGATTCCTCCAACACGCCTCGTAGATATCCAGTGACTTATGCCACCGGATCTGGCTGCGCTTTAAACCTGACTAGCTGGGGGTGGTTTTGATACCCCCTGGTCTTAACTTCGAGAACGGCCTTTGCCAGCAATGCTTCACGCCATAGGGCAACTAGCCCCTTGGAATCTAAGAACTTGGGATGCACCGTCCAAAGCCGCATCAGTAAAACTTCCTCATGATTTTTTTCTCTACACGACAATACCACCAGACTAGATCAGCACACCCTTTGGTATAGAATTAAGAAATGGGGGCAACAACATGAGCACAGTTACACCAATTAAAAACAAGGGATTTGGCGCGGCCGTCACCGATATCAGCTTGCGCGACCTCGATGATGAAGACGTCACGACTGTCAAAGCTGCATTCCTGAAATTCGGATTTCTGGTTTTCCCAGAACAGTTTCTAACGCTGGAAGAAAGCACCGCATTCGGAGAGCTTTTTGGCGAGATTCAATTCGGTGGCAGGCATATCGCTAATCGAAAGCCACTGGATGATGGTTCCTTCGAAAACTTCGAACCGAAAGATCAAAACATGATGGGTATTTTGGGTAATCAAAACTGGCACGCCGATTCGACCTACATGCCTGTCAGCGCGAAGTGTGGAATCCTCACAGCGATCGCGATACCGGACGAAGGTGGTCAAACAGAGTTTGCCGATATGCGTGCCGGATACGCGGCTCTGGATGAAGCAACAAAAAAACGCATCGAAGGTCTTAGCGCTTACCATTCCACACAGGTGTCCCAGGCATTCGACAACGGTTACTTTCCACCAAAAGACACGGGCACCATCTTTCATGGCGAGGCCTACCTCAGGCGACTCGTCAAAACGCATCCCGAAACGGGCGTGATGAATCTCTTTATCGGTCGCCACGCATTTGGCATTCCTGGGTTAGAACGTCACGAAAGCCGCGAGCTCCTGAAAAGCCTGGTGGAGTTCGTGACATCCGATCCTGTGCGGGTGTATAGCCATGATTGGCAGGTTGGAGACACCATTATCTGGGATAATCGCGCGCTGTTACATCGCGCCCGACCCTATGATTATCGACAACCGCGGGTTCTAATCGGCACACGCATCGCTGGAGACCCCGTCACAGAACTAGCTTATCAACGGACTGATCCGGAAGCCGAGGCAGGTCGAGAAGCTGTTACCAAAGAGCTTGAACTACTGCGCGAAGAAACCGCAGGTCAGGGATTTAGGTGGCAGGAGAAATTAACTTACTAGGAGTATGAATTGAGCGACCGTCCAAACATTGTCATTATTCTTGCGGACGATCTGGGGTTTTCAGACCTGGGATGCTACGGCGGCGAAATCGAAACACCTAATCTTGATAGCCTTGCGGAACAGGGGCAACAATTCACACACTTCTACACCAATGCCAAATGTTCTCCGGCTCGCGCATCACTGCTGACGGGGCTTTACCCTTACCAGGTCACCGAAAAAGGAGATGGCGGCACACTCCACGATCGAAACAACATCACCATCGCAGAGCTACTTAAACTAGCTGGCTACCGCACCCTCGCTTCAGGTAAATGGCACAACGGTGAAAGCAAGGAACGTCGACCTGTAGCTCGCGGATTCGAGCGTTACTGGGGATTACTCAGCGGCTGTAGCAATTACTTCAACCCCGGTCACCGGCGTGACGGCGAACCCGAACCAGGCGGTAAGTCTGATGAAGACATTCGCCCCTGGTGTGACCAGGATATGGTTATGCATCCGTTCACTCCTGAAGATCCTGACTTCTACACGACAGACGCGATTGCAGACTACGCCATACAGTTCCTCGACGAGTGTGGTGGTGACGACGATCCTTTTTTCCTTTATCTGCCACACTGCGCACCCCATTTCCCCTTACAGGCGTGGCCGGAAGACATAAAAAAATATCGGGACCGCTACGCTGCCGGATGGTCGGAGATCCGACAACAACGCTACCAACGACTGCTGGAACTGGGATTGGTTGATGCACGCTGGGGGCTTCCAGCGGCTGACGAGCGATCCGAACCTTCCTATGCGAATCTCGGCGATCACGCAGTTGAAGCGATGGCAGTCTACGCCGCCATGGTAGACCGACTCGATCAATCCATTGGCCGCGTAATGGCCAAGATTCGAGATCTCGGTAAAGAAGAAAACACGCTGGTACTATTTCTATCCGACAATGGCGGTTGTGCAGAAGAGATACACAATACACCTCACTTACCACCAGGCGCTGTCGACTCCTATCAAACCGTTGGTGCTGCCTGGGCTAACGTCAGCAATACACCCTTTCGCCTTTTCAAAGACTTCGACCATGAAGGTGGTGTTGCCACACCGTTAATCGCCAGCTGGCCCGCAAAAATGAAAGGCGGCCAGGTGATCCATGACATTGGTCACATGATAGATTTTCTGCCGACCTGCGCTGAACTGGCAGGGATCGAGGTTCCGTCCAGTTACAAAGAGCGAGATGTGCTCCCGCCCGAAGGACAAAGTCTGGCGCCGCTTTTCCGTGAAGAAGATTTTACCTCGGAAAATCGCGAGATCTTTTGGAAAATTGGTGGCGCAAGAGCCATGCGCGAAGGCAAATGGAAAATCGTAACCGAAGGTCCGGAACGCGTTCAGGCAGACATACCGATCCAACCCGGTAAGGATGCATGGGAGTTGTACGATATGGAGGCTGACCGATGCGAACTCTACAATCTTGCTGACCGTTATCCAGAGCGCGTCGAGTCCATGTCGAAAAAATGGGATATCTGGTACGCTCGATGTTTGGCTGATACCGGGGTTACATGATCAGCTTCACTCGATCAAAGGTTAACTAACCGGAAACTAATACTAAGAATCTCAGAGGCAAACTATGGATAACAAAGATCGATTTCTTTCCTATGCTGGCGCGTTTGAAGAGACCTATGCAGACGATGACTAGCTCTTGCCAAGCAGGAAGGTGAGCGGGATGTGTAGTCGTTCACGCCACGCCCGGGGTGAATGACCCTCGCCTTCAAAGCGTCGTGTCATCCAGTCATCACCCTCGACGAAACCTTTCCGACGCATCAATGCATCCATCTTTAACTGGTAGGGTTCGTAATCGGCATCCAGTGATTCCGTCCCGTAGTCAAAATAGACCCTGTTTTTGCCCGACTGGGGCCAGTTATTCTCATACCAGTCAATCACCGCACCGCCGCCCAGAGGCCAATGCGTCGAAAGGCAGCCTGCCCCTCCAAAGACATCGGGATATTCGGATATCGCATAGGCTGAAATCATTCCCCCCATACTTGACCCCATGATGAAAGTATTTTCCCTCTCTGTTTTCGTGCGATAGGTTTCATCAATGAATGGCTTGAGTTCTTTCACCAGATACTTGAGATAGTTATCAGACGTTATTTCATCGCGCGTGATATACGACCCCTCGGCCCTTATCAGCTGGCTCACTTCCTCGGTTACCGGTTTTTTAGGCATATATTCATTACGGCGTTTTACGCCAGGCGAATTCCAGATAGAAACCACAATCGCGGGTCGAATCTTTTCTTCACGAATCAGGCGAGACATTGTCTTGTCTACATCCCAGAAAATGCCCCCGTAGTACCAACCCATTGCTCTCCGCCAAAAACTGGTGAAAGGTGACGTCGGCTTGTCGAATACCATCTGCCCATCATGCATGTAGATGACCGGGTAACGTTCGTCTGAGCCGGCATAGCCAGGCGGAAGCCAGACATCAACCGGACGAGGTTCTACCAAATTTGAAGGGAAGGATTCGTAGTGTACAAATGAACCCATGGACGAATCACTCGACTCTGCAGAGGCAACGTTCACGGCCGCTCCTATTACAAAGAGCAATACCGTACCAGAAGTATGTATAAGCATCTTTAGCTCGTCATTTACTAAACCGGCGATTGTATCGGCTGCAATAATAAAGTACTAACGACCATAGGAATCACTTTAGGGAGTGACATGTCAACGAAGATAGATGGTGAAGACGCCACTCAAACAGTATCGCTCGACAATGGATCAGATTGGGTGTGGCGTATCTTCTTATTCCACTGATTCTATTGATTTGCGGTGGAGATCCCGTTTAGTGGCAGGCATGGCTCTATTCCCTAATGATCATGACCGCTGGCATTGGTGGGCGCATCTGGGCCGAAGACCGATATCCCGGGATAACAGCCGAACGACAAAACAAAGAAAGTTTTCATAGCGCGAAGACCTGGGACAAAGTACTTGCGCCACTGATGGCGGTGATTGTCGTGTTTCCTATGGTCATTTCTGCGGGACTGGACCATCGATACAACTGGTCTCCCGAGTTTCCTCTATGGTCCAGCGTAGCAGGATTAATCTTAATTGCATTCGGGTACACCTTCGCCGCATGGGCAATGGCAGAGAACCAATTCTTCTCCAGCATGGTTCGTATTCAGACCGACCAAGGGCATGTGGTGTGTGATACCAGTCCGTATCGGTTTGTAAGGCATCCGGGTTATACCGGCAGTATTGTTCCACTGTTCGGTATTGTTCTTGCGCTGGGCTCGCCATGGACATTGATACCTGCGGCGGTGGCATCAATCATCACGGTGATCAGAACGGCACTCGAAGACCAGACCTTACAAGGAGAGTTACCTGGCTATCGGGACTATGCGCAACGTGTACCCCACCCGCTGATTCCCGGAATTTACTGAGGGACCGCGCCATTTGACCAGCCCCAGTCCCATGCCTTAGTGTAGTTTGCTACATCTAGTTACCGAAAGAGGAATCCCATGGCACCAAAGATTGACAAGGCGTTGCTAACCGACGGCGGCACTGTCGTCCGCGACCTCTTCGATGACGACACAATGGCGAAGCTTCTCTCGCTTTACGAATACTGCTTCGAGCACCCGAGCCCTATCGCGCTATCCCAAACGTGTGGTGAAGACCGGAACTACAGCGATATGCTGAACTCTGACCCGAAGGTTCGGGAGTTGACGGAGAAGGCGCTTGAAGGCCTTCCAATTGGCGCGATGCTCGCCGATGTCTGGGATTCCGAGCATGTCTGGTACCTGACCGAGGAAATCTTTCTCAAGAAGTCCAAGAGCAATAAGAACCGGGGGGTTTTCCATCAAGACTCCAGCTTTGCACCCTGGGAGGGTGAGCACTGGGCAAATTTCTGGATCTCGTTCGATCCCGTGCCGAAAGGAAACGGGCTCGAGATCCTCAAGGGAACGCATATCGGCCCACAGTATGACTACGTGTCTTACGATCCGGAGGACCCAAGCAACCAGAGCAAACGAGGCAAACCGTTCTGGAGAGACAAAAACGATCCGCCCTGGCCAGCCGCACTCGACATCGAGGGCACCCTGGCGAAGAACCCAGCCGCCTGGGAGGTACTCGAGTGGGGCGTCGAGCCCGGCGACGTAGTCGTGTTCCACCCCCATGTCATTCATGGCGGAGCACCCACCGGGCCACAGTTTCCTCGACGACGGACACTCAGCCTGCGCTTTTTTGGTGACAAGTCCTACTTCAGACCCATCCCCCCAGGAGGCGTGGGTCAAACAACAGAGATGCATGACGAGCGGATGAGGCTCGAGAAGGAAAGAGGAATCAAGCGCGGAGCGAAAATGAAGGCTGGTGATTTATATCGCGGGCCGCAGTATCTCCAGCTGAGGTAACGGGTACTTCTAGGGTCAGTCGGCCATTCACCAGGATGACATAGTCAGTCATACCGCGTATAGCTAAAGCGGAGGCAATATATGGGGTGAATCGGCAATCGTGCCTTCCGGCTGTTGTTCCATGCGATAAATCTGTCGCAGATGCACCTCGTCCGGTCCATCACCTATTCGAAATGCCCGGGCCCAGGCAAACGCCGTGTGAATAGGTGTGTCGTCGCTGCCGCCCATGGCGCCAAACAAGTGCAGTGCACGATCGGCAATACGATGGTAGGTTTGCGCCACAGCAACCTTGATCATAGACACTTCGCGTCGGGCGCCCTGAAACCCATGCTCATCTAAAAGCCACGCAGTTTTCTGCACCATGAGGCGCGCCTGTTCCAATTCAATACGTGAGTTAGCGATGACGTGCTGCACGGAGTCGTAATCATTGATCGTGCGGAGATCGGAAGAGCACACGTCTGAACTCCAGTCACCTTGTAA